>CACZTC010000156.1 GCA_902784015.1 uncultured Erysipelotrichaceae bacterium
CATGATTGGCCATGGTGGCTCAAACAATTCCCTTATCATTTAGCTCATATATGTGAGTAAAGATATATTAATCTTTTATAAAATAATGAATACTTGGTCTACCACCAGTTTGGTAATTAATAAAACTATCGACTTTATTATTTTCTTTTAAATAATTCATATATCTACGTACTGTAACAATCGAAAAGCCTGATATTTTAGCTAATTCTTCACTAGTTAAAGAATCAGGTTTTACTTTTTCTAAATGAGCTATGATATCTTCCAAAGTTCTTGTATTTATGCCCTTTTGGTATTTATCTAAATTATTATTATCATGATCAAAATAAATCATTTTATCGATATCTTCTTGTGATAAATCTTTATCTTTATTTAAGATAGTATATTTCGCAAAATATTTATTTAAAGCTTCTTTGAATCTATCAAAAGTAAATGGTTTAACTAAATAATCTAAGATTCCAAATTTCATTGTTTCTTTAATTGATTCTTCATCATTAGCAGCAGTAACCATAATTATTTCACATTCTAAACCACGAAAACGTATCTCTTTTAATAATTCTAAACCTGTCATCTTTGGCATATATAAATCCATGATGACAATATCTACATTTTCTTTTTTTAAATAAGCCAAAGCTTCTTTGCCATCACCAAAAATCTTAGATACTTTCATACCTTCAATCTTTTCAACATATTTTTGGTTGATGAAGCTAACCATTGGATCATCTTCAACTATTATTACTTTTACCATTTATTCACTCCGACTATTTTTTAATTTTTATAGTGAATGTACTGCCCTCTTTATAAGTTGATTCTATATCTATCTTACCATTACATCTATTGATAATATTTTTTATTAATCTTAAGCCTGTACCGTGGCCTTCACCTTTACTTGTATAATTAGAATTCATTATTAAATCTTTAACATCATCTTTCATACCTTCACCATTATCATTACATCTAATAATTAAGGCTTCTTTTGAAGAGTTAATAAACAGCCTTACTTTCTTTTCATCTTCTCTATTAACTAATGCATCAAAAGCATTCTCAACTAAATTACCTATAATAGTAACTAAATCTTCATTAGATAAACAATCATTATTCTCTTCTAAATAAGAGCCTTCATCTAAGATAAAATCAATATCTAATTCTTTAGCTCTATTAATCTTACCTAAGATTAAAGCAGCGATTGTTTTATTCTCTATTTTATTAATGATGTCATTATTCTTATTTTCTTGATTAACAGAATCAGTAATATATTTTATTGCTTCATCTGTTTCACCTAATTGTAGTAAACCCAAAATAATATGGAGACGATTTTTCTGTTCATGAGTTGTCGCTCTTAAAGCTTCCACAATATGTTTTATCCCTGTTAATTCTTCAGCTTGTCTTTGAAAATTAGTCATATCATTTAATAAAACAAGCTTACCAACTTGATTATCATTATGATAAATAGGACCTATATTCATTAATAAAGCTGTATCATTTTGTTTAATTTGTATCTGGTCAATCTTATCATGTGAACTTTTATTTATATCTTTCTCTATTATTTTTGTTATTTCTTCATTATTATCTGTTTTAAATAGTTTTTTTACTGTGTCATTATAAAAAACACTATTATTCTGGTTATCTAATAGGATTAAACCTTCATTTAAAGAATTTAATATATCTTCTCTTTGTTGGAATAATTCAGCAATATGAGCAGGCTCATAACCTAATAAATCTTGTTTTAGATTATTCGCATATATCTTTGAAAATAAAGAAGCTAATAATAATGAAATTAAGAATAATCCAAAAAAGCGTAATAATTCTTTTTGATACATCGCATTAATACTTTTCGTATAACAGCTAACCATTACAAAACCCAAAATATTATTATTTTCACCATATACAGTACTAAAACATCTTCTCTGATATTCGCTTGTTCCTTTTTCTTCACTAATATATGATGCTTTGCCATTTAAAGCATCATCCTCATCTCCACCATTAAACCTTTCACCAATAAAGCTTTTATTAGGATGATATAAACGAAGATGATCATTATCTGCAAGAACGATATAATCAATATATTTTTCACTTTCAATCATTTCATCTAAATAATCACTTAATTCATCAGAAACCTTCTTATCTTTAAAAGCTTCTCTAATAGTTTGTGATTTAGATAATTGAATAGAACTTGTATAAATAGTATTAGTTATTGCTTCAGATGTTCTAGATACTAATGTTATATAGAATAAGAAAAAAGCTAATAAAAGTATTATTCCTACCAGAAGAATATATGAAGCAAATAATCTATCAGTAAACTTTTCTTTTTTGAACATATATACAGTAATTATATAAAAAAACATCCTTGTTTAGGATTATTCCTAAGATAGGATGTTTTAATAATATTATTTATTTAGATACTTGCTCACCAGCAATTCTTCCGAATACTACGAAATCTGCTACAGCATTACCACCTAAACGGTTACCACCATGCACACCACCAGTAACTTCACCAGCTGCATATAAGCCTTCAATGACATTACCATCAGTACCTATTACTTCAGCATTTGTATTGATCTTAACGCCACCCATGCAGTGATGGATACCTGGAGAAATTTTAACTGCATAATATGGTGCATTAGTTAAGTCTGTTAACATTGCATCAAAATTACCACGTTCAAATTCTTCATCATTTTGATCAGCCACTGCTTTAGCCCATTTATCTAATGTTTCTTGTAATGTAGCTTCATCACATTCAATTAATGCTGCAAGATCAGCTACAGTATCACACTTGATCATATAACCTTTATTAACATATTTTTCAATAACAGTAGAACCTTCTGCCATTTTTTCATCTACTAATAACCAAGCATAGCCTTCATCTTGAGAAATAATATTAGCACTAACAACGTCTCTAGTTAATGTTTCATTACAGAAACGTTTTCCTTCTTTATTTAATAAGATAGCACCATCTCCACGTAATGATTCAGTAATTAATGAACCATCAGATTGAACTACAGTTGGATGAATTTGAATTTGGTCTAAATCAACAAAGTCAGCACCAACTGCTTCTAAGAAAGCAATAGCGTCACCTGTAATAGATGGAGCATTAGTTGAAACATAACCTTCTAAATCAGGTCTATATTTCACGATTAATTCAGGATTAGAGCCAAAACCACCTGTTGTAATAATTACATTATCTGCATTTACTACAATATTCTCACCATTAGCACCAACTGCATGTAAACCAACAGCTTTATTACCATCCATTAGGATTTCATCAACTTGTGCTTCGGTAATGATTTCTACACCTAATTCTTCACATGTTGCAGATAAGTGTTCAACTAAATATGTACCTACAGAAAGAATCTTACCTTCATCGTTTACTGGTCTATGTTGACGCATAGCGCTAGCTCCACCTGCTTGA
This sequence comes from uncultured Erysipelotrichaceae bacterium, assembly GCA_902784015.1. Classification (GTDB taxonomy): domain Bacteria; phylum Bacillota_I; class Bacilli_A; order Erysipelotrichales; family Erysipelotrichaceae; genus Bulleidia. Next base: position 3,407 of record CACZTC010000156.1, read on the forward strand.
CCAACATTAGATAATGGAGCGCCAATGCTATCTAACCAATCAATAGCAGCTGCTGAATTATCAGCTAAAGTACGAACTAAATCAGGATTATTAATATCATGACCACCTGTCATAGTATCGCTATAGAATAAGTCAGTTGAATCTTCAATACCTTGTTCTTCTTGGTAATGTGTTTCTGCAGCATTCATACCACCTGTTGCATAACTAGAGTTACCACCAACCATTGAAGCTTTCTCTAAGATAACTACTGATTTACCATTTTGAGCAGCAGTAATAGCTGCTGTCATACCAGCACCACCTGCTCCAGCAATTACTACATCAACAGTTTTCTCGACATCTTCTACTTTTTCTTCAACTACTAAAGCTTCTAAAGAAGAAGGATCAACGCCAGCTGATTCTAAAGCAGCATTAACAGCCGCAAAGAAAGCAGTTGAAGTTACTGTAGCACCCGATTGACCATCAATATTAGTTGATTGTGCTTGTAATACTGAATCTACTAGTTTTGGAAGTGCTGAACCACCAACTGTAGGTGTTTCACCATCAGCAGTATACTCAATACTTTCAATGGCATCATCTGATAAAGTAACTTTTACATTTACTGTTCCCCCAAAGCCATCAGCTTCGCCTTCATAAGTTCCCGCTTTGAATTTTGTTTCGCTTGTTGGTTCTTCTGTTGTTTCTTCGCTTGGTGCATTAGAAGTTGCGCAAGCTACTAATGAGAAACTTAGA
>CACZTC010000157.1 GCA_902784015.1 uncultured Erysipelotrichaceae bacterium
CATATATTCGTTATATCACTTAGCGAAGGAGCTTTTTCTAGAGTAAATATTGATGGAGCTATTATTCTTTTAGCATCTAATCCTGATATTCAAAAACAAATTATTGAATTAGGGGCAAAGTGTTTGGTTGTTACTTGTGGAGAGGCAATAAGTGAAGAAGTAATTGCCTTAGCAAAAGAGCATAACTGCGCTTTAATTAAAACAGATAATGATACGATGCATACTGCTAGAGTCATAACAGAAAGCTATTCAATCAAAGAAATAATGAGTGATAAAATATTCGCTTTTAAAGATGATGAATATGTAGATGATGTGGCTAGTAAGATGGCTACTACCAGAGTTAGAAGTTATCCTGTATTAGATGAGAATGATAATATTGTTGGGGCTATTTCACGCTACCATACAAGAAATTACAAAAGACGTAAAGTAGCTTTAGTTGACCATAGCGCTACCAATCAAACAATAAATCATATTGAAAGCGCTGAAATAGTTGCTATTGTGGATCACCATCATATTGGTGATATTCAAACAACTTCACCAATTGAATATCGTAATCACCGCTGTGGTTGTACAAGTACAATTTTAACGTCTTTATATAAAGAAAAAGGTGTTATGCCTACTAAAGGAATAGCAGGCTTAATGATGTCAGCAATATTATCTGATACATTGAATTTCAAATCTGCCACAACAACAGATGAAGATAAAGCGGCAGTTAATTATTTAGCTGAAATTGCGGGTATTAAAGATATTGAAGAATATGCAAGAGAAATGTTATCAGCTTCAGTAGCATTAAGTGACACAGATCCTAAAGAAATATTAAAAAGAGATCTCAAGAGTTATGAAGTCAATGATTATAAATTTGCGATAGGGCAAACTAACTTTAGTCGTGTTGATGAGGTACAAAAATTATTACCAGAATTTAAAGAAGTTATGGCTCAAGAACAAGAAAAGAATAAATTAGATTTATTAGTAATGTTATTTACTGATGTTATGGGAGAAGGTTCATATTTTGTTTATTATGGATCTCTTAAAAATGTTGTTGAAGGCATAATTGAAACTAAACTAGATGATCATCTAGGCTTTGATCCATATATAATATCGCGTAAGCAACAGCTCATGCCAAAACTATCAGAAGCGATTAAAAATATTATTTAAGTGATAAAATAATACATATGTTAGATGTAGTTTTATTAGGTACTTCAGGTACTGTACCATTACCAAGAAGATGGTTAACATCTTGTTTTTTACGTATTAATGGAAAGGGTATATTAATCGATTGTGGTGAAGGTACTCAAATTGCGCTTAACTCGCACAAGATATCTTTTAAAAGTATTAATACTATTCTTTTGACGCATTATCATGCTGATCATATCAGTGGCTTACCTGGTTTACTATTAACAATGGCGAAATCAGATCGTACAGAGCCAATTGCGATATATGGACCTAAAGGACTAGAAGAAATATTAGATGGTGTAATGAAAATTGCTCGCTATGTACCTTTTCAAATATTATATAAAGAATATTTAAATGATATTGAGGAAATAGATTTAGATGAAATGAAAATAAAAGCATTTAAAGTACAGCATAGTGTTCCTTGTTTTGGCTATCAAATGAATATCGCAAGAGGTAGAAAATTTAATCCTGATAAAGCTAAAGAATTAAATATACCAATTCAATATTGGCATCATCTTCAAAAAGGAGAAACAGTTGAATATGAAGGTAATATATTCCATCCAGAAGATGTTTTATTGGAAGAAAGAAAAGGATTGAAATTTGTTTATGTCAGTGATACTAGACCAGTGCCTATTATTAAAGAAATGAGTGAAGAAGCTAATTTATTAATAGCTGAAGGTATGTATGGTGATGTGGCAAAGCTAGAAAATGCGAAAAAGAATAAACATATGATGATGCAGGAAGCTGCTAATATTGCTAAAGAGGCTAATGTAAAAGAATTATGGTTTACTCATTATTCACCAAGCTTGGTTGATCCAAATGAGTATAAAGAGGAAATACAAGAAATATTTAGTAATGCCATAATATCTATTGATGGCCAAAGTAAAACATTGAATTTTGAAGATAAGGAAGTTAAAGATGTTTAATATTATTGTTAATCCAAGCGGAGCTTCTGGTAAAACAATGAAAGTATTAAAAGAAGTAGAAAGTTATTTAGATGATAGAAATATCCTTTATCATTCTAGTATTTCTTATGATGAAAATAACTTTATCGAAATAACAAAACATATTACGAGCACTAAAAGTGATGTCATCCTAATTGGTGGGGATGGTACTCTTAATCTATTTATTAATAATGTTGTTGATTTTAATGAATTACATTTGGGTTTTTTGCCATGCGGATCTGGTAATGATTTTGCGAAGTCTTTAAATATCACAAAAGATATTAAAAAAGAATTAAATAGAATTATCGAAGGCAAAGTTAAAAGACAATTAGATATAGGTGAAGTCGAATTTATTACGCAATTTGATAAAGATAATCAAAAAGTAGAATTATTTCATAAAAAAAGATTTAATAATGCCTGTGGTATAGGATTCGATGCAGAAATATGCGAAAAAGCAGATAGTAATGGGGCTAAAACATTTAAAAAAGTTTTAAATGCTTTACAATTGGGAAAACTTATATATCTAAGTGTAGCTATGAAATTAGTTTTCTCTTTAGAAAAAGTAAATGTGAATATTAAACTTGATAATAATATAAAACAACTTTATGAAAATGTATGGTTTATTGCTTGCATGAATGAACCTTATGAAGGTGGTGGTTTCAAATTTGGTCCAAAAGCTAAAGCTAATGATGATTTATTTGAGATTTGTATAGCTTATGGTTTGCCAACAAGATCATTCTTCAAAATCTTTCCTTATGCATATAAAGGTAATCATGTGAAATTTGAAGGAATTCAAATGCATGAAGCAAAAGATATTGAACTACAGATGAAAAAACCAATGTGGGTACAATATGATGGTGAATATGATTGTAAATCAGATCATATAAAGATATCTTTTATAAAAGAAAAGCTTTTGATGTTGAATTAATATGTTAAAGAATCTATTTGGAAATGAAGAAAGAAAATTAATCCAAGAAGAAATTGAAGTAATTATACAATTATATGTTGATTATAAAGCTTTAATATCTGAGTCAGATGATTACCAATTA
>CACZTC010000158.1 GCA_902784015.1 uncultured Erysipelotrichaceae bacterium
AATAACTCTTCGACATGCTTCACGTGCCGTCGCAAAAGCATCTACATAAATATCATCCAAAGTTTCACCATTAGCTAATCTTTCTTTTAGCTTTGGTGTCATCGCTTTGAGTTCTTCATCACTCATCGATTTAAAGATTTCTTCCAAATCTAAAATTGGTTGAATTTGTTTATGCAATTTTTTGACTTTACGTGCGTCTTCGTCAAATATTTTATTAATAATATTGGCCATATAAACTCCTAAATATGCTAGTTAATTATACTTGTTAGGGTATAAAAAGTAAATTAAGGTAGCACCTTAAAAATCGCCTTATTATCTTTATAACTACTAGCATAGCTTATAGTATATATTTCCATCTTTTCTGTTTTATTATGCAATAAATTAATAGCTGTAGAAAGAGTAGCTCCGCTAGTTATAACATCATCTACTAATAAAATCTTAGGAGGTATTATTATTCCTTCTTTTAGTTTTATTTTCTTAATAATATTCTTTCTTTCAGACATATTTAAGGACTTTTGGTCAATATCATCTATCTTAATAAAGGGCTCTATCATATCCATATTTAAACAGGCAAATATTTCTTTTAAATGCGAAAAGCCTCTTTTTTGTTGCTTACTTATTGAGCTAGGCATCAATACTAATGTATAGCCATGATAGATAAGTCTTAATTTATCTTTTAGGCCATATAAAAAGATATTTTTCAAAGCCTCATCATAACATTCTTTATATTGGATTAAAGCCTTTCTAAATGCATCATTATAAAGATAAGTAGATCTTAATTTAATCCCTTCATAAATGAATTTAATTTCTTTTTTCCCCCACTCTTTTCTACATTTATGACATATTTCATCATCACTAAATATATCTAAGATATTACTATCTAATTTTTCTTTATTACATAATAAACATTTCATAAATTAGCTTCTTTCATATTATTAATCGACTTATTAACTGCTTCGCTTTGTTTATTTAAAAGAAATAAAGCTTCCCCCTTAGGATATTCCATCACTCTACCTACTCTACCTGCGATTTGCGTCAAACTAGCTTCATCAAATATTTCATGATTTGCGATAAAAACACAAACATCTACATTTTTAATAGTGATTCCTCTTTCCATAATTGTTGTACAGATTAATATATTATTACCTCTTAGATATTCTTCTATTATTTCATCTTTATTCTTTGTTTTACTTGTACATATAAAACAAGGAAATAATATTTTTAATAAATAACCTAATTGACTAGCCATACTAATAGTTGGCACAAAAACCATAATCGGTTTATCTCTTTCTTTTATCCATTTAATTAGAATGAATAATAATATTACTCTTGGAAAGATTATTACTTTAGGAATTATTAAAGGATATCCATGCGGTCTTCTATTAAGAGTTAATTTAACCAATTCATGATTATTTACTTTTCTAATTAATTCTTCATTTGGTGTAGCTGTAAGATAAATAATATGACCTTTACAGCTAGTTCTAGCTATACCATGTAAGACTTCATTATTATTAAAAGGATAAGCATCTGGTTCATCTAAAATTAATAAATCAAATATTTGATAATAACGATATAGTTGATGAGTAGTACATATTATGAGATCACCATCAATAATACTAGTATATCCCTCACATACTGGTATAACAGAAGCATTAATAAAATATCCTTTAAATCTTTTAGCTAAATCTAAGACTACTTGTCTACGGGGGATCGCAAAGCCAACTCTTTTTTTATTCTTTAAAGCTTCACTAATACTTTTAATAACTAATTCTGTTTTACCGGAGCCCGTGATGGCATGAATTAAAACATTATTATTCTTTATCGCTTCAGCGCACTTATCAGATATTTCTTTTTGATAAGAAGTTAAAGGATATAATAATTCATATTCCTCGCTTCCTTCATTAATATCATTTAAGCTTATCGCTTCATTATCTTCTTCTATCATAGCTCTACCAAAAGCTATACATTTACGACAATAATAACCTTTACTACCTAAATAAAAATATTCTTTATCATTATTTAAACATCTTTTGCATTCCATATATTTCAATAAATATATAGATAGACTTAGCTTATAATCCAAAAAAAACATAAGCTTTCGCTTATGCTTTCTACAAATTCATTTCTTTTTTAACTTCAATGAATTTCTCTATTGCTAAATCAATATCTTCTTTAGTATGAGAAGCGCATATTTGTGTTCTAATTCTCGCCTTACCTTTAGGTACTACTGGATAAGAGAAAGCTACTACATAAATACCTTTTTCTACCATCCTTTTCGCAAATTCAGCAGTTATTTTTTCATCATAAAACATAATTGGTACACAAGGATGGATACCTTCAATAATATCAAAGCCATTATCCACTAGCTTTTTACGATAATAAGTAGTTATTTCTTCTAAATGATCTCTAAGCTCTGTACTTTCCTTCAACATTTTAAATAAT
>CACZTC010000159.1 GCA_902784015.1 uncultured Erysipelotrichaceae bacterium
AGAAGTTACTTCTTTAGCATCATCTTTAAAGCGTTTTAAGGAACCTAATTTGCCCGTATATATTACAATACCATCGCGTATCAATCTAACACTACAAGTATTATTAAGTTTGCCATCAGTAACCATACAGCCACCAATTGTGCCAATTTTAGAAGCTTTATATGTTTCTCTTATTTCAGCTTGTCCTATAACAACTTCTTCATATACAGGCTCTAGCATACCTTTCATGGCCAATTCCATTTCTTCAGTAGCTTTATAAATGATATTATGTAATCTAATTTCAACGCCAGTTTCCTCAGCTTTTTTTCTAATTTGAGCATCTGGTCTAACGTTAAAGCCTATAATCATTGCTTTAGAAGCTCCCGCAAGCATAATATCTGATTCAGTTATTGCGCCTGCAGTTGCATGTATAACTTTAACTTTTACATCACTAACTTCTAATTTTTCTAATGAAGATTTTACAGCTTCAGCTGAACCTTGAACATCCGCTTTAACAATAACCGGGATTTCTTTTATTTCACCACTTTCAATCTGAGAAGATAATCCTTCAAGAGATACATTAGTTGTTTTTCTACGATCAGCTTCTATCTTTCTTCTTTTGCGTCTATCAGCTAATGCACGAGCTTCTTTTTCATCATCAAAATTTCTAAATAAATCACCAGCTTCTGGGACATCATTTAAACCTATAATTTCAACTGGCGTAGATGGCCCAGCCTTTTCTAATTCTTTGCCATTTTCATTAGTCATCTTACGAACTCTACCAAAAGAAGTTCCCACAACAATTGGATCACCTTGTCTTAGAGTACCATCTTGTACTAATAAAGTTGCTACAGGTCCTCTACCTTTATCTAATTTTGCTTCAATTACTGTACCACTAGCTATTCTATTAGGATTAGCTTTTAATTCTTTAACATCTGCTACAGTAAGAATTGTTTCTAATATGTCTTCAATACCTTCAACTTTTTTAGCACTTGTTTGAACAAAAATAGTATCGCCACCCCATTCTTCTGGCATGATACCTAAATCAGCCATTTCTTGCATAACACGATCAGGATTAGCATCAGGTTTATCCATTTTATTTACTGCTACAATAATTGGAACATCGGCTACTTTAGCATGATCTATAGCTTCATGAGTTTGAGGCATTACACCATCATCCGCCGCTACAACAATTACCGCAATATCAGTAACGCTAGCACCTCTAGCTCTCATCGCTGTAAAAGCTTCATGGCCTGGAGTGTCCAAGAATGTAATCTTACGATTGTCTATTTCTACTTGATAAGCACCTATAGCTTGGGTAATACCGCCAGCTTCTCCTTCTGCTACCTTAGATATTCTAATTGTATCTAATAAAGTAGTTTTACCATGGTCAACATGCCCCATAATAGTTACAACAGGAGGTCTTTCAACTAGTTCATCAGTATCATCATCTAATACTTCTACTTCTAAACTATCTTCTTCACGCTCTTCAACTTTAGTTGCTTCAATATCATAGTTCATACAAACTAATTCAACTGTTTCATCATCTAAAGCACTATTAATCGTTACCATTTTTCCTAACATGAAAAGTACTTTGATAATATCACTACTCTGTTTATTGATTTTTTCTGCTAACTCACCAACAGTAATACCATCAACATAAGTAATATCATGTACTTCAACTATTTCCTTAGGTTTATTATTGTTTTGGCTTTTAGAATTCTTGTGTGTATTCTTATTAACAGGTTTTCTTTTTTGCGCCATTAGTTACCTCCTTTTGTATTATCTATTTCATATATTCTTCCAACTCTTCCCAAAATTCTTCAGATATTTCTACCTCTAATGCTCTAGCTAAACTATTATTCTTTTTAGCTTCTTGAATGATATTTATATCTTTTTTAAGATATGCACCATGTCCGTTCTTTTTTCCTGTTGGATCAATTTCGATATTACCTTCAGGAGTACGGATAATCCTTAATAACTCTCCTTTAGGATATCTCTCATTTGATACAACACATTTACGCATTGGTATTTTTTTAGGCATTAATTATCATCCTCATCATCGTAGTATTCTTCATATTCATCATAATCGATGTCATCATCATACTCGTCTTCATATTCTTGCTCTTCAATTTCTGCAAGTTCTTCTTCTGTATAAATAGGCATATTATCTTGTGTACTAAGATTCTTCTTAATTTCTTCAAGTTCTTTAGAGCTAACTTTATATTCATCTTCATCGCTCTTCTTCTTTTTACGTTTAGGTTTATTATCAGCTTGTTTTGCTTTAGAAGTATCAGTTAAATCCTCATACATTGAAACATAAGTATTCTTAGCTGCCATTTCTTCTAAATCAGCATGTTTTTTGCTTTCTTTTACTTCTTTTGGCTTATCTTCAACTACTTCTTCTTCAATATCTTCTACTTTTTCTTCAATCTCTTCTTCAGGCTTATCAACTACTTCTTCAACAACTTCTTTTTCTTCTACGTCTTCTTTAATTTCTTCAACTGGTTTAGCAGCTATTTCATTACGTAATTTTTCACTCATGAATTCTTGCATTTCTTCAGGTATGAATTCAACTTCTTCGTCTTCATCTTCTTCTTTTAATAATGTAGCTTTTTGGGCTTCAATCTTAGCTGCTGCAGCTGCAAGTCTCTTTTCTTCTTCTTCACGAGCTTCTGCTTCAATTCTTTCTTGTCTCTTCTTTTCTGCTTCGATTCTTATTTCTTCACGCTTAGCTTCTGCTTCAACTTGTAATGCATCATAATCTAAGCCCATTTCTTCAAGATCTTTTCTTGTTTTAATATCTATCTTTTGACCAGTTAATTTGACAGCTAATTTTACATTTTTACCTTGCTTACCAATAGCTAATGATAATTGATCTTCATCAACAACTACCAAAATACTATTATCTTCTTGTGGTACAACAAAATCGATTTCTGCAGGAGCTAAGGCATTTCTTACTAATTCAGTAATATCATCATTCCATTCAAAAATATCAATCTTTTCACCATGTAAATCATCAATAATTGTTTGTACTCTTTGGCCACGTTGACCTATACAAGCACCAATAGCATCAATATCTGGATTACGTGAGAATACAGCCATCTTTGTTCTTTCGCCTGCTTCTCTAGAAATAGCCTTAATTTCAACTATGCCATCATATATTTCAGGTACTTCATTTTCAAATAATCTTTTTACAAGCATTGGATCAGCTCTTGAAACCAAAACTTGTGATCCTTTAGTTTCTTTTTTGACATCAGTAATAATGACACGAATCATTTCATCTTCTTTTAATGTTTCTGTTGGAATAGTTGCTGAATTAGGCATTAAAGCAACTGTCTTACCTAAATTAACTAAAACAAATTTAGGTTTAACTGATTCAACAACACCAAATACTAGCTCATGTAATTGAGAAATATATTCGTTATATACTGCATCTTTTTCTGCTTCTCTTATTTTTTGACGTACAACACTTTTCGCAAGATTTGCAGCAGCACGACTCATATTAGTGATTTCTTTCTTTTCAGCAACTACATCACCTAATTTTGCATCATTTTTAATAGCTTTTGCATCTTCTAAAGATATTTCTAATTCATAATCTTCTACATTTTCTACAACTGTATAATTTTGATAAATATCAATAGTTTTCTCTTTCTCATTAATAGTTGCGAAAACATCAATATCGCTTAATTCAGCATCTTTTTTATATGCTTTAGCCATAGCTTCTGTTAAAGCATCTAAAATAACATCCATTGAAATATTACGTTTATCTTCAACTTCAGCAAATGCATCAATCATATCTTTATACTTAATCTTCATGTCTATTCTCCTTAAATTCTTACCGCAAATCTCGCAAACGAGATATTATCTAAATCTATTTCTGCTTTCCTAGTAGCAGCCTTAT
>CACZTC010000160.1 GCA_902784015.1 uncultured Erysipelotrichaceae bacterium
ACATTCATCTATGTGACACATGATCAAACGGAAGCTATGACTTTAGGAGATCGCATAGTCATCATGAAAGATGGTGAAATAATGCAAGTGGGCACACCTGAAGAAGTATATGAAAGACCTAAAAATACTTTCGTGGCTGGCTTTATAGGTGTTCCGCAAATGAATTTCTTTAAAGGTGAATTAATAAAGGATAATGATGTTTACATAATTAAGCTTAATGAAACAAATATAAAGCTTTCAGAAACTAAGGCTAATAAATTAAAAGAGAATTATGTAGATAGCCAAAAGGTAACAATTGGAATTAGACCTGAACATTTATCACTAAAGGGAAATGAAGAAACAAAGATGATAGTTAAGGCTAATGTTTGTGAATTGATGGGTACTTCAATTCATGTCCATTTCACTAATAAAGATGGTGAAGGTATAGTCGCTATCAAAACAGCAGATATAGCTGAAGATAAAAATGTCAAAAGTGGAGATGAATTAATCCTATTCATGAATGATGAATATATACATATATTTGGTGAAGATGGCTTAAGTCTTGAATATAAATAAAGGGAGGATAGAGTGTTGCCTCATGAAAAACACTCATAAGATATAAAAAAGAAAACAAGAAAAGACAGGAGGGATTATGAAAAAGTTATTAAGTGTATTTTTAAGTTTTCTAATGGTTGTAAGCTTAAGTGCTTGTCGTCCAAATGAAGAAGGTTCTACTGAAAGTGAAACTACTGAAGAAGAAACTACAGAAGAGACAAGTGAAGAAACTACAGCCGCTGAGTATTCATTCAAAGTATGGTGCGCAGATAATGTTGTTGATTTAACAAAATCACAATTAGACAAATTTGCAACAGACCATCCTGAATACGCTCTTACTTTCACTGTGGAAGCAGTTGGTGAAAATGATGCTGCTACTTCAATGATTACTGATGTTGAAGCTGGTGCGGACATTTATAGCTTTGCGCAAGACCAATTAGCTCGTTTAGTTCAATCTAATGCTTTAGCTAAACCTGGTGTAAAAGCTTCTGAAACAATTAATGCTGAAAATGATGCAAGTGGTATTGCAGCTGCTACCTTCGATAAAGAATTATGGGCTTATCCACTAACATCAGATAATGGCTATTTCATGTATTATGACAAAAGTGTCATCAGTGAAGAACATTTAGGTGATTTAACAGCTATTTTAGAAGACTGTGTAGCTGCTAATAAAACATTCGCATTTGAAGGTACCACAAGCGCATGGTATATTGCATCATTATTCTTTGGTACAGGTTGTGTATCTGAATGGAATATGAATGGTACAGATATCGTTTCTTATAATGACACATTTAATTCTGAAGAAGGTTTAATTGCAGCTAAAGGTTTAAAAGAAATCGTTACTAGTCCTGCTTTCACATCTTCTAGCGGTGCTGATGCATTCTCAGCTAATCCTGCCGCAGCTGTATTAGTTTCTGGTACATGGGCTTATTCTGATGTTGAAGCAGTATTAGGTGATAACCTAGGCGCAGCTGAATTACCAAGCTTTACAGTAGATGGTAATACATATCATATGGGTTCATTCTCAGGTAATAAATTAATCGGTGTTAAACCACAAACAGATGCTGAAAAAGCAGCTGTTGCTTCACAAATTGCTTTATATTTAACAGGTGAAGAATGCCAAAGTGAAAGATTTGATGCAGTTGCATGGGGACCAAGTAATAAAAAAGCAGCAGATAGTGATGCTGTAAAAGCTAACCCAGCGCTTGTTGCCCTAGCTGCTCAAAATGAATATGGTGTTCCTCAAGGTCAATATCCAGGAGCTTGGTGGGATATCGGTAAAGCAATCGGTTCTGCAATTTTCGAATTAGGCGCTGATTCTACAGATGATGATCTAAAAGGTGTTCTACAATCTTATTCTGATTCTTTAGCTTCTTTATTAACAGTTGATCCAGAAGTAGCTAGAGCTTGGACAGTTATTGGTAGCGTTCAAGGTGGCGATTGGAGCGAAGATATCGAAATGGTTGAAGATCCAGAAGGTACATGGACAACAGCAGATTTAGACCTAAAAGCAGGTGAAGAATTCAAAGTAAGACAAGGCAAATCTTGGGATGCTAATTTAGGTAGTGATGGTGCTGATGGAGCTAACTTCGTAGTTGAAGAAGATGGTACATATCAAATTCAATTAGTTGTTGGTGATGATTGGACAGCTGGCACTGTTGAATTAATCAAAAAGTAATATTTTATAAAGAGGAAGGAAGAATATTTCTTCTTTCCTCTTTTCTTCTCTTAAAGAAGAAAGGATGATAAATATGGAAAAGCTAAGTGATTTAGAATATTTAAAGCTAACTAAAGCACAGAAATTCTTCTATCGTTTAAAATTATTAATAACAGGTTTTCCTAGTTGGTTATTAGGTTTAGGAAAAGCTCTATTATCTTTTCTTAAAAATATAATTTTAAATATAAAGAATGAGTTTTTAGATATCTTTTTAACATTTAAAAATGGTGACTTTAAAACTAAGCTTTCATATTTATTTATGGGTTTTGGCTCTATCGCCAGAGGTCAAATCTTAAGAGGACTATTATTCTTAATTTTTGAAATAGTTTTTATCTTTTATATGATAAGTTCAGGTACTTATTGGTTAAATAAGTTAATGACTTTAGGAACTAAAGGACCACAAGAAGTCTATAACGAAAAATTAGACCAATATGTTATGACTTATTATGATAATTCTTTTAAGATTCTTTTATATGGAATATTAACGATTATCTTTATTATCGCTTTTATATATACATGGCGCTTAAATATTAAACAGAATAAGATATCTGAAGCTATCATAAAAAGTGGTAAGAAATTAAAAAGTTCTAAAGATGATTTGCGTTCTTTAGTTGATGATCAATTCCATAAAACATTATTAGCTCTTCCTTTGACAGGGATAATAGTTTTTACTGCTTTACCAATACTCTTTATGATTCTTATTGCCTTTACAAACTTTGATGCGAATCATAATGGGTATTCGAATGCTTTATTTACGTGGGTTGGTACAAGTAATATTAATCAATTAGTGACATGGACTAGTGGTTCATCTAATTTCTCCGCCACTTTTGGTGAGATATTAACATGGACTCTTATTTGGGCTTTCTTTGCGACTTTCACAAATTATTTTTTAGGAATATTTGTGGCTTTGATGATTAATAAGAAAGGTATTATGTTTAAGAAATTATGGCGAACTATTTTAGTCATGACAATAGCGATACCACAATTTATTTCACTTTTATATGTATCTAAGATGTTTTCTAATAATGGTATCATCAATGGTTGGTTAATGGATTGGGGGATTGTTGGCCTAGATAGTAGAATTCAATTCTGGGAGAATCCTACGCTTGCAAGAATTATGGTTATCCTCATAAATATTTGGATAGGTATTCCATATTTAATGCTCATAGCTACTGGTATCTTATTAAATATTCCAGCTGACTTATATGAATCAGCTAAGATTGATGGCGCTAGTACGCTTCAACAATTCCAAAAGATTACATTACCATATATGTTATTTATTACGGGACCATATTTATTAACGAGCTTTATCGGTAATATCAATAATTTCAATGTTATCTTCTTATTAACTGGAGGAGGGCCTACCAACCAAGCTTATACAACTAGTGGAGGCTCAGCTGGTTATACCGACTTATTGATAACTTGGTTATTTAAAATAACAACAGTTGATTCTAATTATAAATTAGCTGCTGTTATTGGTATTGCGGTCTTCGTGGTATGTGCTGCTATTTCTTTATTTGTTTATAATATATTGCCTTCGATGAAAAATGAGGAGGAATTCCAATAATGAGTATGAATAATAATGAAAAAAGACATATGAAACAATCAACAAAGAATAGGATTAGTAATACTGTCATTTATATCATTCTTATTCTTATGTCGATTATTTGGTTAATCCCATTTGTGAGTATTGTCTTACAATCTTTTAGAATTGAATCTACTTTACAAGTTGGTTATGTAATTCCTAAACAGTGGGGTTTAGATAATTATATTAAATTATTTAAAGAAACATCATTTCCTATATGGTATTTAAATACATTATTTATCGCTTTAATTGTCGCCTTAGTACAAACCTTAGTAGTTTTATCAATGTCTTATACATTATCACGTTTACGTTTTAAAGGAAGAAAGTTTTTGATGAATTTTATGCTAGTACTTGGCTTATTTCCGGGTTTCTTAACGATGATTGTTTTATATACAGTATTAAAAGATTTGAATATGATAATGGCTAATGCTGTACCAGGCTTAATTCTTGTGTATGTCGCAAGTAGTGGGATGGGCTATTATATTTCAAAAGGTTTCTTTGATACGATTCCTAGATCATTAGATGAAGCTGCTAGAATAGATGGAGCGACAAGATTCCAAGTATTCTATCAAATAATTATGCCTTTAAGTAAACCAATCGTTATTTATACGATCCTTACTGCTTTTTTAGGACCTTGGGGAGATTTTATCTTCGCTAGATATATTTCAAATTATAATTCATCAGGTATGAATGTTGCGGTTGGTTTATGGAGCTGGCTACAAAAAGATACGATTGCGCAAAAATATACTTTATTCTGTGCAGGTGGCGTTATCGTAGCTATTCCAGTTACTATCTTATTTATGTGCTTACAGAAATATTATGTTGAAGGCGTAACTGGTGGAGCTGTGAAAGGATAAGTATTATGGCAACACTTAAATTAACAAATGTAAAAAAGATATATGACAATAATGTTGTAGCAGTTCATAACTTTAATTTGGATATTAAAGATAAAGAATTCATTGTTTTTGTGGGACCTTCAGGCTGCGGTAAATCTACAACATTAAGAATGATAGCGGGCTTAGAAGAGATTAGCGAAGGTACTATTGAAATTGATGATGAAATAGTTAATGATTTACAACCTAAAGATAGAGATATTGCCATGGTCTTCCAGAATTATGCTTTATATCCTCATTTAACAGTCTATGAGAATATGGCTTTTCCTTTAAGGCTAAAGAAAAATCCTAAAGTAAGTGAAGATGAAATCTTCAATAGAGTTATTAATGCCGCAGATATATTAGGTATTACAGATTATTTAATGCGTAAACCAAAGAATCTTTCTGGTGGCCAAAGACAAAGAGTATCTATTGGTAGGGCAATGGTTAGAGATTCAAAAGTATTTTTGATGGATGAACCTCTTTCAAATTTAGATGCTAAATTAAGAAATCAAATGAGGGCAGAAATAATTGAATTAAGACATAAGATTGATTCAACATTTATTTATGTTACTCATGACCAAACTGAGGCTATGACTTTAGGTGATCGTATTGTCATCATGAAAGATGGTTATATCCAACAAGTGGATACACCCCAAAATGTATTTGATAAGCCTAATAATCTATTTGTGGCTGGCTTTATTGGCTCACCACAAATGAATTTCTTTGATGCTAAATTATCTAAAGAAGGTGAAGATTATTATGTAGAAGTAGGCGAAGTTAAATTATTAATAGATGATAAAAAAAGAGATATCTTAAAAGAAAAAGATATTAATGAAAAAGATATTATTCTAGGAATAAGACCAGATCATCTTAAAGTAAGCTTTGAAGATAATGAAAATACTATTAAAGGCAAAATAATAGTCAATGAAATGATGGGTTCAGAAATGCATTTACATATAAATGTAAATAATAAGCAAGATATTATTGTGATAGTACCAACTATCTCGCTCACAAAGTCACAAAAAGAAGCGCTTCAAGCTGGTAAAGAAATAGATTTAGAATTTGATTCTAAATTAATACATTTATTTGATTCAGAAACAGAAGAGAATATTATATATAAAAAGGAGTGTTAAAGCACTCCTTATTATACTTATGAGAAGAAATATTATTGTTGTATTGATAGTATCTCTATTATTGATAGGATGCACATATAAAGAAAAAGAAATAGAGATTGTAGATGATAATTATCGCAATATCTATGAAATTTTTGTGGCATCTTTTTATGATAGTGATGGTGATAGAGTAGGTGATTTAAATGGTGTCAAAGAAAAACTAGATTATATTCAGGATATGGGCTATACAGGTATTTGGATGATGCCAATTAATAAATCTAGTTCTTATCATAAATATGATGTAATAGATTATTATGCGATTGATAAAAGCTATGGGACTTTAGAAGACTTTGATGAATTAATAAAAGAAGCTCATCAAAGAAATATATATATAATCATAGATTTAGTCTTGAATCATAC
>CACZTC010000161.1 GCA_902784015.1 uncultured Erysipelotrichaceae bacterium
GACCTGGATACCAATTAATATTTTCAGATAAATAATTATTACTCATATTTACCATGTCTTTACGCCGAAATTTTTAAATGGGAAAAGAATAAATACACCTTTAGAAACTATATCTTTTTCCTTAAAAGCTCCATAATAACGCGAATCAGTTGAATGGGGACGATTATCACCTAAACAATAATATTCATCACTTCCTAAAGTAACAGCATCAATATCACCAGTAAAAATTGGTCCTTCTTTAGCCATATATTCTTTATCTAAAAAGTCTTCTTCTACAGCTGTGCCATTAACATATAATATATTATCTTTATATGAAATTGTTTCTCCTGGTAAGCCAACACAACGTTTGACTAAATATTCATCTTTATCTTCTAAATATATGATGACAATATCAAATCTATTAATAGTAGAAAACTTACGGCCAAATAAATTAGATACACCTAATTCACCTGTATCTAAAGTTGGATACATAGATTGTCCTCTAACTTGGATTGGTTTTATCACAAAATTAATAAGTATTAAAACAATAGCTAAGCTAATAGCTAAATCTTTAAAAAATAATAATACTTCCTTAATAGCGCTTGGCTTCTCTTCGCTTTCTTGATGCTTTCTTTTATGATGAGTTTTCTTTATTGGTGTATCTGTTTGTTTAGCAGATATAACTTCTACATCAATACTAGCTACTTTATTAGCTTCTTCTACTACTTCTTGTTTATTTATTTCTTGATTTTTAATTTCTTCATTCATATCCGTGCTTTATTATATACCAAATAACATAAAAAGAAGTGATGATATCACTTCTTTTAGACTATTTTCTAATCTCTTTAATACGTGCGTTTTTAGCAGATAAGCCTTTTAAGTAGCTTAATTTAGCTCTTCTAACTTTACCATATCTAACCACATCAATCTTTTCAATGATTGGCGAATGTAATGGGAAAGTTCTTTGCACACCAATACCACTACTAATCTTTCTTACTGTAAAACTTGCGCCAATTCCACCATTTGATCTGTCTACACAAACACCTTCAAATACTTGAATACGGCTTTTTTCACCTTCACGAATACGCACATTAACTTTTACTGTATCACCTGGCTTGAAATCAGGAATATCTGTACGCATTTGGTTTTTAGTAATCTTGTCAACTAAACTTAAATCCATAACCTTCTCCTTTTCTAACTAATCTTCCATTCTTAGTCATGATATCTACCAGCGGAACAGAGATACGCAATATGCGCTTGAATATCTTACCATAAGCACTCATTATATGTAAATAATAATTAATCAAATCCATTCAAAATGTTTACAAGCTTTATATATACCATCATTTAAATTAGTATCTGTAATATAATCAGCCATAGCTTTTAATGCTTCTTTCGCATTACCCATCGCTATCTTAAACCATGGCCCTTTAAACATATCAATATCATTTAAATCATCCCCAAATACTACTGCATCATGATAATCTGCACCTAAATAATCCATCATTTTCATAATACCTTCTCTTTTTTTATCATGTTGATAAACAAAATATTGAGGATGTATTCTTAATCTTGTTAGATCTTTACACCATGGATATTTATCTATATCTTTTTCATGAATAGCTAAATAGATTTTATATATTTTATCTAAGCTTTCAAAATCTAGATCTTTATCATAAATATAAGTTGTTAATTCTCTTCTTAAGCCTGCTTGTTCAAGAAATTTAAAATCTTTCATCCATACTTTATCATTATTTTCTAATAATAAAAGATAGCCTCGATTATCTTCTTCAGCTTTTCTTAATAAAGCTTTAGCTTTTTCAAGTGGTAAAGGCTCATCATAAACTATTTCATTATTAATAACTAAACAAGCCCCACCTGAACAAACAACATTATCAATATCTATCTTATTTGTAAAAGATATAGCTTTATAATGGATTCTTCCTGTCGCAATTGCGACAAAATGACCCTTTTCTCTTAATTCATATAAGGTCTTTTTAGCAGATGGAATGATTTGATGTGTTTTTAAATCAGTTAAAGTACCATCTATATCAAAAAAGAAATATTTTTTCATATATATATTCTTTCTGTTCGATATTTATTATCTTTCTTTATCACTTTAATGATGAAATCAAAGATATTTAATTTTGTGCATAAATAGAAATCATCTTTAGGAAAGATATGTTGAGTATCTTCATTAAAAAAACGGGCCCCATCACTCTTTTTTAATGCTTCAATATCTTTACTAATATCAATTTCATTATCTTCTAATAAACTTTTAATATATTTAGCGCATATTTCATCTTCTTCCGTAATAGTATCTCCGCACCAACCCATCGCAACTAAAGATACTATTTTTGGTTTTCTTTCTTTAATATAGCGAGCTATCGCTTTAGCATTAACTAATGATCCGGTTATTATTTCTTCAGCATGAATCGCATTACTTATACCTTGAACACCCGAAGAGGTTGTATGAATGATTGTTTTATTATTTAAATCTATATTTAATAATTCAGATGGCGAATTACTAAAATCAAAGCCTTCTACTTTAATACCATTTCTTTCTCCTGCCAAAATAACACTAGGATTAAGCTTTTTATAATTAAAAGCTTCTTCAACTTCTTTAACAGGTATTATTTCTTTTGCGCCTCTATCATATCCATAACATTCAACTGAAAAAGCTCGAAAGACATCAATAATTACTACTAAGCCTTCGCTTTTTTTAGCTCCATCTAATAAATGTTCAATTCTAATTTCCATATTATTATCCCAATTAGATTAATCTATTATAATTTTTTACCACAATGTGGACAATAAGTTAAACCATCACATAATGTATGACATCTATCGCAATGAATATGTTTATCACTTTCACTAAGAGATGGATTCAATTCTAAAGATATATTATCATCTATTTTATTCGCAAAAGGATTTATATCTATATGCATTTCGATATCTTCTTTAGCTTGTTTATCAGCTATATTTAATTCTAAATTGATATCTTCTTTATTAAGATTATCTTTTTTAGTAGCTAAATCAAGATTTATATCTTGATTGACATCATTTTTATTACTATCAGGTAATATTAATTTAATATCTTCTTTAGCCATTTCTATTTCTCCTTCCACTAATGATTTAGCTTTACCACAATGCTTACAATATGCACCATAATTAATTGTATTACACTCTTTACACTGCCACTCTTCTTCATCTTCTTCATTAAAAAGATATTTTCTTTTTGAAAAATATAAAGCATTATCATAAATAATAAAGGCCAATAAAGTTGAAATAATACCCCAAAAAACACAGATAAATAAACTAGCCCAAAAATTATCTAGATATAATTTATTCATTAATAATTCTTTTAAATAATTTAAATTAATATTCGATAAAGATGCAAAGATATTATGAGGATAAATAAAATAAATATAATCAAAAATAAAAGCCACAAAGATAAGTCCTAATAAAGCATAAAAGCTTAATCTTCCATATCTTTCTTTTTTTATAAAACCTATTTCACTACTTATTGCGATTATTAAAAGTAATAATAAAAATAATATTTTTATAGCTACTGGCCAAAATTTATCGCCTAGCCTAAATACATTATTTATATGTAAATGATCAGTTAAAATATTCAATAAAAATGGGCTATTAAGATTAAAAGATTCTAATAATACAGATATAAAAAAATATAATATAAATATTATCGTTAAAGGCAATAAGAAATATTTTAAAGATTTATACCATTTTAAAGTTAATTCATTCATTTTCCCATCTCTCTAATAATATCTTCTCTTTTTCACTTAGTTCATATTTTTCAAATAGATCTGGTCTTTTTTCTCTCGTTATTAATAAGCTTTGAAGATGTCGATATTCTTTAATCTTGGCATGATTACCAGATAATAATACTTCCGGTACTTCTTCACCATTAAAGTTACGAGGCTGAGTATATTGAGGATATTCTAAAAGGCCATTTTCAAATGATTCTTCATTTATTGATTCACTATTGATTGCACCATCTAATAATCTTACAACTGAATCAATAATAGCCATACTAGCTATTTCGCCTCCAGTTAAAATATAATCACCAATACTTATTTCTTCATCAATATATTTATTAATGCGATAATCCATGCCTTCATAATGCCCAGCAATTAAAATAAGATTATCTTTTTTACTTAATTCTCTAGCTTTAGCTTGATTATAAGGCTTACCATGAGGGCTCATTAATATTACATAACTATTCTTTTCTTTAATACTATTTAAAGCATCTATGACTGGTTCACATTTCATAACCATACCAGCGCCACCACCAAAAGGCGTATCATCAACATGCTTAAATTTATCTTTAGAAAAATCTCTAATATTTACAAAAGCTAAGTCCACAATATTATTCGCTTTGGCTCTAGCGATAATCGAATTATTGATGATGCCTTCATACATTTCTGGAAATAATGTTAATGTTGTAATTTTCATTCGATTCCCTCTAGCCATTTCATCTTTATTATTTTCTTATCCATATCTACATCTAAAACCCATTCCATAATGAAAGGATAAAGAAAAACTTCTTTATTATCTTTTTCAATTAATAAATTATTTTGAGCACCTAAGGTAGACTCTATATTTTTGATAATACCTTTTTCATTTCCATTTTCATCATAAACATTTAACCCTATTAATTCATCTTGATAATAATCATTTTCAAGAGGTTTTCTTTTATTTTTATCAAAATAAATATTAGAGCCTTTATATTTTTCAATTAGATTTATATCTTTATGATCTTTAAATGATACTAGAGGATGATTTTTATGAATACGAAATGTATCAACTATAAAAGATAAATATTCATTATCATAGAAAATAAATATTTCATTACCCTTTTGGTATCTTTCAGAATCAAAGCCAGAATAGCTTTCTATTTTGACTTCACCTTTTAAACCATGAGTATTTACTATCTTACCTATACATATATATTCCATATATCTATTATCCTTCAAAAAAAGGTGTTTATACACCTTAAATTTGTTCGAATTTAATTGATACTCTTTTACGATCTTTATTTGATGCAACAGACATTACTTGGCGTAAAGCCGTAGCCATGCTCCCTTTTTTACCAATCAATCTTGAAATATCATCATTACTCGCAAAGACCTGTAAAAGTATTTCACGATCATTTAAACCAGGCATTTCTTTTACTTCAAGCTTATCTACATCTTCTACCATTGGTTTAATCAGATCATATAATACTTGAGCTAAATCCATCTTTAAGCCTTCTTTTTATTGGCTACTTTTTCATCATGATATTGTTTCATGACACCTTGTTTAGATAGAATATTACGAACTGTATCTGATGGTTGAGCACCTTTTCTTAACCAATCTAAAGCTTTATCTGTATCAATTTCAACAGTCTCTGGATTAGTAGTTGGATTAAACCATCCGATTGTATCAATATCACGACCATCACGTGGAGAACGTGAATCAGCTGCTACAATACGATATCTAGGAGCCTTTTTAGCACCCATTCTTTTTAGTCTTAATTTAACTGCCATTTATATATCCTCCAAAATTCCTCATAGATTATATATAAATAATATTATATGTGTCAAGGCTTTTAACTTGACAGATATTAGAACTTTTTAAATTTCTTTAATAAATTAGGATCAGCTCCAGTTTTATTTAACATATTTTCTAAGGCCTCTTCATTAAGGCCACCACTTTTTTGCATGGAACCTAATTGCCCCATTGTCTTTTTCATTTTAGTGAATTGATTAATTAATTTATTAACATCATTAACAGATGTTCCAGAGCCACTCGCAATTCTTTTTTTCATTGTGCTTCTTATTTTTTCAGGATGAGCTCTTTCATATTTTGTCATTGATTGAATGATAGCTTTAGTATGCTTCATTGCATCTTCAGCTTTCATTTCATCCATCATATCTGCATATTGATTCATACCTGGAAGCATCTTCATTAAGCCTCCCAGTGGCCCTAAATTTTGAATCATTTCAAATTGTTTCAACATATCATCCATGGTGAAAGAACCATCTAACATTCTTTCTGCCATTTTTTCGCTTTCTTCAATATCTAATTTTTCTTGAGCTTTTTCTACTAAAGTGACAACGTCCCCCATACCAAGAATTCGATCAGCCATTCTTTCAGGATAAAATATAGACATATCATCTAATTTTTCTCCTTCTCCAACGAATTTTACTGGTACTGCAGTTATCTTTTTAA
>CACZTC010000162.1 GCA_902784015.1 uncultured Erysipelotrichaceae bacterium
ATCTTAAAGAAGGTAAATATTACCACTTTACAGGCAATATTGATGATGATGAATATAGTAAAGCTTTAACTTTTTATCCAAAAACTATTGAAGAAGCTGAAGAAGAAATAATTGTAGATGAAGCAATAGATAAAAGAATTGAATTCCATATGCACTCAAATATGTCAGAAATGGATGGAATTTGTTCTATTGAAGATATAGTTCAATATTTTTGGGATTTAGGTCATGAAGGTTTCGTTTTAACTGATCATGTTGATGTTCAATCTTTTGTTAAAGGATTTAATGCAATAAATGAATTAAAAAAAGCAAATCCAAAACGTCAATTCAAAATTGGATATGGCGTAGAAATGAATATATGTGAAGATAATTTAAAAATAGTTATTAATGAGAATGATAATTTAATTGATGATGAAGAATTTGTTATTTTCGACTTAGAAACTACTGGTTTAAGTTGTCATTTTGATCATATTATTGAATTTGGTGCTGTTAAAATAAAAAATCATACTATAATTGATCGCAAACAATTATTTATTAAGCCTCCAATCTCAATACCTAAATTTATTACAGCTAAAACTAATATAACTAATGCTATGGTTGAAAAAGCTAAATCTTTTAAAGAAGTAGCTGATGAATTAGTTGATTGGATAGGTGAGGCTACTTTAGTAGCTCATAATGCAACTTTTGATTATTACTTTTTTAATGAAGAATTAAAACGCATTAATAAAAAACCATTAACTAATACTGTAATTGATACTTTAGATTTATCTAAAGCAATTTTAGTTAATAGAAAAGCATTTAGATTAGGTAATGTCGCAAGAGCATATCGAATTGATTATGATGAAGATATTGCACATAGAGCAGATTATGATGCTGAAGTTTTATATGAAGTATTTGTTGAATTATTAAAAGATGCTAAAAAGAAATTTTCAATAAAAACAATATCTGATTTACAGAACAAATTAACTGACAAGAATTCATTTCAAAAATTAAGAAGCTCACATATTTGTTTAATTGCTAAAAATCAACAAGGTGTATTTGATTTATATAAAGCTTTATCTACATCATATACAGATTCTTTAGCTATTATTGGTAAACAAGAAGATAGTTCTTCTAATAAATTAAAGGCTGAACCTCGTATTACTAAAAGCTATTTAAGTGAACATAGAAATAATTTACTTATAGGTAGCGCTTGTTTGAATGGTGAAATATTTGAATTAGCATCTAACGGAGATGATGAAAGACTTAAAGAAGCTATGCAATATTATGATTATATAGAAGTTCAACCTTTGGATAATTATTCTATTCTTATAGCTACTAATTCAATTCCTTCTGAAGAAAGATTAAAAAATATAATTTTAAGAATTATTAATACTGCTAAAGAATTAAATATTCCTATTATTGCAGATAGTGATGCCCATTATTGTCAAGAATATCAAAAGATATTTAGAGATGTTTTAATAATGAATCCAGGAGTCGGTAAATCTTATCATCCTTTATTCATTTATGATAAAGATTTAAGAAAGCGTACGCCTATACCTAATCAGCATGTTCGTTTAACGGATGAAATGCTAGAAGAATTTAGTTGGCTAGATGATTCAGATTTAATTAAAGAAATAATTATTGATAATCCTCATAAATTATTCAATATGATAGAAGAAGTTAGACCTGTACCAGAAGGTGTCTTCCCACCTCATATTGATGGTAGTGATGATAAATTAAGGGAAGTATGCTTCCTAAAAGCTAAAGAAATATATGAATTTAATGGTGTTATACCTGATATAGTTACTAATCGATTAAATGAAGAATTAAATAATATTATTAAGCATGGCTTTGGTGTGCATTATTATATAGCTCATATTTTAGTAAAAAAATCTCATGATGATGGATATGTAGTTGGATCTAGAGGCTCAGTCGGTTCATCTTTTGCGGCAACAATGGCAGGCTTTACCGAAGTTAATCCATTAAAGCCTCATTATATATGTCCTCATTGTCATTATAGTGAGTGGGAAGTAGAAAATGTTAAATCTGGTATTGATTTACCAAATAAAGAGTGTCCACATTGTGGTAATATGATGCACGGGGAAGGCCAAGACATACCTTTCCAAACATTCTTAGGCTTTGAAGCAGATAAGACACCAGATATTGATTTAAATTTTTCTAATGAATATCAACATCGAGCCCATGATTTTATTAGAGAAGTATTTGGTGAAGAATATACATTAAGAGCAGGTACTATTCAAGGTGTTCAAGAACAAACATCATATGGTTATGTTGAAGGATACTGTGAACAATTAGATATAACTAATATGTCTAAAGCTACTAAAACATTTTTATCTTTAGGCATAAGAGATGTTAAGCGTACTACTGGCCAACATCCTGGCGGAATAATTATTATCCCTAAACCTCATGCATATGAAGATTTCACACCTGTTCAATATCCTGCTAATAATCCTGAATCAGATTGGAAAACATCACATTATGACTATCATGATATTTCCGATAATATTCTTAAATTTGATATTTTAGGTCATGTTGATCCTACAGCTATGAGATTATTAGATTTAATAGCTGATGTAAAACCTTCACAAGTTCCTTTAAATGATCCTGAAACTTTAAGTTTATTTAATAGTGATGAAGCAATTAAAGCAGATCCTAGAATATATAAAAAAGAAACAGCTGCTTTAGGTTTACCAGAATTTGGAACTCGTACAACTAGAGGTATATTAGAAGAAACTAGACCTACAAAATTCTCAGAATTAGTTATTATTTCAGGTATATCTCATGGTGAAGGTATTTGGAAAGGTAATGCGAAAGAATTATTTGAAAATGGTATTGCTTTATCAGATATTATTGGTTGTCGTGATGATATTATGACTTATTTATTATCTATGAATCTTGAGCCAGCTGATGCTTTTAGTATTATGGAAGATGTTAGAAAAGGTAAAGGTCTAACAGAAAAACAAGAAGCAGTAATGAAAGAGCATGGTGTACCAAATTGGTATATTGAAAGTGCTAAGAAAATTAAATATATGTTTCCTAAAGCTCATGCTGTAGCTTATGTAACAATGGCTGTAAGAATTGCATGGTATAAAGTGCATGATCCTATGTCTTTCTATATTCAATTCTTCTCTTTAAGATGTAATCAATATGATATTGAAGCTATGACTAAAGGTATTAAAGAAGTCAGAGATAGTATGGATAAAGCTTTTGAATCTATGAATGATAGATCATTAACAGCTAATGAAAGAAAAAAATATCAAGGTTTATATAATACATTAGAAGTATGTGAAGAATTCTATGCGCGAGGCTATAAAATTAATAATGTTGATATAGAAAAATCTAAAGCTAAATTATTCATTGTTGATCCAAATGACCCAAAAGCTTTAATCCCACCATTTATAGTAGTAGATGGTTTAGGTGAAACTGTAGCTGAATCTATAGAAGAAGCAAGAAATGAAGCTAGATTTATGTCAAAACAAGATTTAGCAGATAGAACACAATTATCTTCTACTTCAATTAATAAATTACAGAATTTAGGAGCTTTAGGTAGCTTACCTGAATCAAATCAAATATCTTTATTTGATTGACAAGTTTATTAATAACTTGTATAACAATACATGTAAAAACAAAGAAGAGGACATGATATTTAATTAATAATGTAGAGAGTTAGATGGTTGGTGAAAATCTAATGAAATTATTAAATATTACTACCTTAGAGTTGAACTTGAAAAAGAAATCCGGCTAACTTACGTTATAAGTTTATGAGAGTCCATTATTTAATGGGAATTAAGGTGGTACCGCGCTAAAGCGTCCTTATTATAGGGGCGCTTTTATATTTAAGGAGGAAAATATGATTAATTTTAGAGAGAATGAAGAACTAAGCGTATTAAATCATAGTTGTGCTCATTTATTGGCACAGGCTGTTAAACATCTTTATCCAGAAGCTAAGTTTTGGGTTGGTCCTGTTGTTGATGAAGGTTTTTATTATGATATTGATCTTGGCGAAGATGTAATTAGAGATGAAGATCTTAATAAAATCGAAAAAGAAATGAAGAAATGCGCTAAAGATGCAAAAAGAATTGTTAGACAAGAGTTAACTAAAGATGAAGCTTTAGAAATGTTTAAAGATGATGAATATAAAGTAGATTTAATATCAAGAAT
>CACZTC010000163.1 GCA_902784015.1 uncultured Erysipelotrichaceae bacterium
AGTGGTGGAATGGCAGACACGTACGCTTGAGGGGCGTATGAGGCAACTCGTGCAGGTTCAAGTCCTGTCTGGCGCATATCTTAAAAAAATACCTATCATAATTAAGATAGGTATTTATTATTTGTTTTAAATATAATACTGATTATTCAAATATGAATATATCTCCATCTGTTTTAATAGTGATATTATCACCTTCATCATAAAGTAATAGATCTAATACATTAGTATATTTATTGCGATAAATATTATCTTTACTATCTATTAGATATACCCAAGTATTACCTTCAATATCAATAGTTTGAATCTTTTTGATGGTAATCTTCTTTTCTTCATAATTAGATAAATCATTATTAGTTTCTATATCTAATTCATCATGTATTAATTCTTTATATTTTTTAACACATTCTTCTTGGCTTGTAGCAGTAGCTACTAGATTATATTGTTCGACATTAACCATCGCATACATTTTTACTAAGCTATTAGCATCCTTTAATACCAAGATATATGTTGGTGTACCATCGACATTGACTAGGCTTGGAAATGATGCGCGATATCCTTTTTCTTGTACTTCACCTTCAGCGCTCTTCATCGAAGAGAATTCATCCGCACCAGCGCTACTAATAAATCTAGTTTCCGAAGTTCTTTCATTAGCTAAAATAAAGCCAATATTAGAACTATCTCCATTCACACTAGTAATACCTGTATAAATCCATATATCACCATCTTTAGCTACATAACCATAATCAGGATATGCATTATCTTCATCATCATTCATCGTTGTAACTCTACGACAATCTTTTTGCGCAAACATACTATTCAAAAAGCCATGTTGTAATTGGGCATAATCATTATATTGTTCGCATATTAAATCGCCAGGGAATACAACATCTACCCATTGTGGTACTTCTCCTGCATTATATTTATGTATTTCACCATTAATAGGATTAACCACAAATGCGCCTACTACCTTAGTTCCCCCAAATAAACCAATACTATGATCATAAATAGATGCTACATACCAAGGATTTCCTTCCTCATCTATTTCAAAATGTAAATTAGAGAACATAACTGTTGGATAATGAACGCGAATATGTCTAGCTAAATCTTTAGAAAAATATGCTGAAGGAACATATTTCATACCTTCTTTTAAAGATGTATAATCAGCTGACATATCTACTGGGTTAACTACAACATAACCAGGAACACCATTATTCTTATTACTCATCCATTTAAAGAAACCATCATAAGTTAATGATGAAACTTTTACTGGTGAAGATTCATAATCTATCTGAATATAATTGCCTACATTATATTGGCTTACAACTCCTGATAATGATCCTATCTTTCTATCACCTAATCTTTCAGCTGAAGCAGTATCCATCAAAGCTATACTATTAGTTTTCTCAATACTAGGTATGAGCTCAACTTCCCCATCATCAACCTTTAATATCTCGCTATATCTTTTCGCATGAAATATTCTTGAACTATATACTCCCATTAAAACTATAAATAGTAATAAGCAAAGCATTAAAACAATAGGTGTTTTAATAGAGAATAATCTTTTTTTACTAAAGCCATAAATACAAAGAATAATAATATAAATAAAGATTGACATAATAAGCCAAGCCCAAAAGCCTGGAGCTTTGAGGTTTAATGCAGGTATCAAAAGATACCACATTAAAGCAACTGGTATTAGGCTAATTAAAGCAGCAATAATATAAGTACTCTTTTCACCTTTCTCACCCCATAATTGTTTCTTTTCAACCACATTTACCATCTTTTTCTTTAACATATTCTTGACCTCCTAAAAAAGATGCAGATAATACTGCATCTAACATACGCAGTATTACCGCGTATGAGTCTTACCATTTAATAATAAACCGGGACAATTCCGTGCTGACGATTTATTACGCATCCGCGAGGTTACTCCCTCATTACACTTATATAATACACAATAACTGACCGTTGGTCAAGTATTTATCCCTGTACTTCAGTTACTTCTGATTTCAATAATCGCGCATTTTCAACTAGCGCTTTTTCTTCCCAAATATATGTTCTAGTTACTCTACCACTTATTAAACATATAATTTCATAAGGAATAGTATTTAAATCTTTAGCCATATCTTCTAAATGAATATTTGGTCCAAATATTTCTACTTCTGTTCCAACTTCCATCTCTCTAGGTAAGCGTACCATTGTTTGATCCATACATATTCTGCCAACTATTTCACAATACTCGCCATCGATATAAACACATCTTCCTTGATTAGCTCTTACAAAACCGTCTGCATATCCAATAGCTAAAGTAGCTATTATCTCATCTTCTTTTGCTTCATATGTTAGTCCATAACCAACCTTCTCACCTTTTTTGATATGTTTTACCATCGTGATTCTAGTATGCATAGAAATTGGATAATGCAATTTAATGCCATAATTATTTACACCATACATTCCTATACCTAGTCTTACGGCATTAGTAAAATCTTCTTTAAAGCCAACTGAGGCATCACTGTTATCAGCATGAATCCATTCAAATTCATAATCTAATTCTTCAACAATATTCTTTAAGGCTTCGAATTGTCTATTTGTATCTACTTGCGAAGCATCATCAGCTAAAGCATAATGTGTAAATATTCCTTCAACAATACAGCCTTTCGCTATCAAAGTCTCTAATACTTCTTTAATTTCATCTATATCCTTATAGCCAATTCTATTCATACCAGTATCAACTTTAATATGAACCATGAGACCTTTTAAATCTTTATCTTTGATAGCTTCTAGCCAAGCTCTTGAATAAGCAGCCACACTAATTCTTTCTTTTATTAATATTTCAATATCTTCTTGATTGGTAGCACCAAGAATTAATATCTTACCTTCATATCCTTCATTTCTTAACATTAAAGCTTCATCTAAAGATGATACTGCTAGCATACTAGCTCCTGCACTTAAGACAGCTCTAGCGACATGACTATCACCACAGCCATAAGCATCAGCTTTTAACACAGCTATTATTCTTTTTTTACATATTCCTTGGATGATCTCAACATTTTCTTTTATCGCATCCAAGTTGACTTCCATATAAGTATTACGATACATTATAAAACCCTCGCATATTGATAACCAAAATATACACCTATCGCTCTAAATAATAATCTTAAAATATTATTGATACTCGTAGATAAAAGTGATGCAGCCCATATATTAATTAAAGCTGGTAAGCCACTCAAATTTATCGAAGAGCCTATAATAGCAAAACTAAATAAATTATTAAAACCTATCATGGCGATAATATCACCAATGAATATCGCAATAAGCGTCATAATTGCCCCAACAATCGCAAATCTAAGATGTACTCCTCTTCCTACTACTCTAACAACATAGCCAATACACCAACCAATAAATACAAAAACAATACTAACCTCCACTCTTAAAACTGAGCTTAATAAGCCATATAATATCCCCGCTATGATTGCAGCAAAAAAGCCAGCTATAATAGCTAAGATAAATCTTGTATTACTATCTAATCGACGTGAATTATAGATTTGCATAACAATAGTATTGTATCATTTATAAGCTCATCATATGCATTAAAATCTTATTGACGCCCTATTCTTAACTATGGTAAGATAATTGAGCACCTAAAATGGAGGTTTAGCTCAGTTGGGAGAGCATCTGCCTTACAAGCAGAGGGTCGGCGGTTCGAGCCCGTCAACCTCCACCATTTGCCGACTTAGCTCAATTGGCAGAGCAATTGATTTGTAATCAATAGGTTGTAGGTTCGATTCCTATAGTCGGCA
>CACZTC010000164.1 GCA_902784015.1 uncultured Erysipelotrichaceae bacterium
ACTAAGTCCACCTGTTTTTTTAATAATATTATCAGCCACATCTAAACTAGACAGACCATTAGTACCATGTCTAATTAATAAAGCTAATAATTCTCTAGTACTTAGACTTCTTAAACCATATTGTAAAGCTTTCTCTCTTGGTTTTTCTTTTGAAGGTAATTCTCTAATCATATTATTCATAATATATATAGTAAGAATTATTCAAGCTCCAAAAAAAACTTCTAGATTTTCTAGAAGTTTATTGATTAAATAAATGAAACAGCTAAACCTAATATGATACTAATAATAATTATTAGTAATACACATTTACCCATTGAATAATTCTTTTTAGTAAGAAGATTATAAAGAAGATAAATAAAGAAAATAGAAATAATACTATTAATATAATTAATGTTTAATTCCATTCCATTTATAGGATTTATGATAGCATTACTTAAAACAATTGCGCTAACAATAACTAATGAGCCTATCATTATTAAGCCGGCATTACGCGCAGCTTTATTAAAACCTTCTGGCTTTTTATTAATCTTTTCGGCGATTCTAGTCGCATTAGCATAACCAACTTTTATAGAAATAAATCTAATTAAAATATCAATAATAACAGCTATACCTAAAGCTATTAAGCCAAAAGGCATTAAAGAAGGTATAAAAGTCATACCTAAGATTAATAATAAAGAATAATACGCTAAGCCTAGTCCTTCACATAAAGAAGTAATAGCACTTCTTACTCCTCTAATTGTCTCTAAATCTAATTTTTGAGCTTCTAAAGCTAAGATAACACCCATCGCAAAAGGAGAAAAACTAGTTAAGCCTCTAGTATATTCAAGATTATGTCCCATTGCTAAAGCTAAATCTTCTTCATTTTTATCATGTATCTTTCTTAGACCTGGTTCAATCGCATATAACCAGCCAATCGAAGAAGCAGATTCAAGATTATTAGAAAAAGGAGTTAATATTGATCTTAAAGCGATACTATTTAATGTCTTATTATCAAGAGGATATGCTTCTGTTTTATCCTTATAAGATCCTAATCCTACCACCATTTCTCGCCTACTCCTTTCTTTTCTTTATTTTCATTATTTAAAACAGTTTCTTTATTATATGTTAAAGAAGCTAAACCAATTGAGGCTAGCGAAGAAATTAATAATGTTAAAGGTAAAGATTTAGTAGTTGCATAAATAATAAAAGCAACACTGAAGCCTAATAATACTAAACCAACATTATCTTTAACATTCATATTTCTTAATAATACTGCTAAAGCCAATAATGGCATTAACATAGCTAAATAAGCTAATATATTTTGGATTCTATAATCAATTAAACTTTCATTTAATAGATTATCTAAAGAAAGACCATTCTTATAAAAATAATAGATTAATAAACCTAAGCCCGTAAGTTTTAATAAAACTAAAAGATATTGATAAAGCGCAACACTTTTTCTTTGTGAAGCTTTCGTTCTTGATAGTGGTAAGAATAATAAACTAATAAATTCTAATAATCTTCTCATAAATACTCCTACTCATTAAATACCATCCGGATTCATTTTAGTGAAATTCCAAGAATCTTGGCACATCTTTTTTATATCATATTTTGCTTCCCAGTCTAATAATTCTTTAGCTTTCTTAGTGCTTGCATAACATTCTGCGATATCACCGCTTCTTCTTCCTTGAATCTCATAAGCTAATTCAAAGCCACAAGCTTCTTCATATGCCTTAATAACTTCTAATACCGTATAGCCATTACCAGTACCTAAATTTATCTTGTCATAACCTTTATGTTCTAATACATATTTTAATGCAGCAATATGACCTTTGGCTAAATCTACAACATGAATATAATCTCTAATACCTGTACCATCTCTAGTTGGATAATCATTACCAAATACTCTGACATATTCACTTTGTTTATTAGCCACGCGAGCTATATAAGGAACTAGATTATTTGGTATACCATTAGGCACTTCACCAATTAAACCACTTTCATGAGCACCAATCGGATTAAAATATCTTAAAGATAGTATCGACATATTTTCATCACATTTACATAAATCTTCAAGAATTATTTCATTGACTAATTTTGTTGAACCATATGGATTAGTTGTTGAAACTGGAAAGTCTTCATAAATTGGACATGATTTTGGGGAACCATATACAGTAGCACTACTCGAGAAAACTAAAGTATTACAATTATACTCTTTCATTACTTCATATAATGTTAGAGATCCAGTTACATTATTATGATAATAAGCTAAAGGTTTCTCAACTGATTCTCCTACTGCCTTATAGCCCGCAAAATGAATAACAGCTTGAATATCATTTTCTTTAAATACTTTATCTAAACTATCTTTATCCAAAATATCTACTTCATAAAACTTTGGTCTAATATTAGTTATCTTTTCAATTCTATCTAATACTCTAATATTTGAGTTATAAAAATTATCAATAATAATAATGTCATAACCAGCATTAATTAATTCAACACATGTATGACTACCAATATAGCCTGTTCCACCTGTAACTAAAATACTCATATATTGTCTAATCTCCTTAAGCAAATATACGTGATAAGTCGTTCCATGTTACATATAACATTAACGCAATTAATAAAACCCAACATGCTGCCATGACAGCTGTTTTTATTTTTTCTGATAAAGGTCTATGAATAATAGCTTCAAATAAAGTGATTACTACTTGGCCACCATCTAAAACAGGTAAAGGTAATAAATTAAATATTCCAACATTTACACTTAACATCGCAACTAATTGAAGAAATACACTAAAGCCCATCTTTGCGTATGTTCCTGCAGCTTGATAAATACCAACTGGTCCTGATAATTGATTTAAGCCTCTTCCCTTAAATAAAGTCGCAATCGTTATAAACATTGTTTTCATCATATCTATCATATGATTGAAGCCATATTTCCAGCAGTTAAATAAATTGACTTTAACCACTTCAGGTTCTCCGCTTCTAATGCCTATTAAATACATATTAGATTCTTCATCAAAGACAGGAGTCACCTCTAAAGTTAATTTGGTGCCATTACGATCAATGATATATGTTTCTTTACCTTCATAACCTAGCCCAAAAGATTGCATATCACTATAATTTTTAGGTTCAATACTTGACCCATCTTCTTGAATTATTTTTAATATGACATCGCCACTTTGAAAACCTGCTTTTTCAGCTGGCGAATCTTCAACTACTGAGCCCACGATAGCTTTAGGAGATAATTGAACTTCACCATAACTAAGCATAACCATTGAAAAGATTAAAAAAGCTAATAGGAAATTCATAGTAACCCCAGCTAGCATAATTATTACTTTTTGCCACCATGGTTTATTATCTAATTTTCTATCATCACTAACTTCAATATCTTTATATTGTTCGCTTTCAGCGCTTGTTTCTCCCGCCATAGCTACATAGCCACCAATAGGAATAGCTCTAATACTATATTGCGTTTCTTTTCCTTGTTTTTTAAATAATAATGGGCCCATGCCAAAAGCAAATTCATAACAATATACCCCAAAAAGCTTAGCCGTTAATAAATGGCCAAGTTCATGTATCACAATAATAATTGTCAGTAATAGTAAGAAATAAATAATGGTCATCTATGTTTCCTTTCTTCTATCTCTCTATATGCAAAATCATTTCCAAATTGATTAGCTCTTATTAAATCATCAATATCATTAATCTCTTCATATTTTGCATAATGAACAGCTTTAATAATAATATCTTCAATATCTATAAAAGATATCTCGCCATTTCTAAAAGCTAGATTACTAATATCATTAGCTCCATTCATCACCGCTGGTAAATTGCCACCTTTTTTACCAACTTCATAAGCTAAAGCTAATAATGGATATCTACGATAATCTGCTTCTTTAAAATGCAATATACCAGTTTTGATTAAATCTAATCTTTCATTAGTTGGATTAAATAATCGCGCTGGTTTACTTAAAGCATATTGAATTGGTAAGCGCATATCAGCTGTGGCTAATTGAGCGATAAGGCTACCATCTATGTATTCTACCATAGAATGAATAATACTTTCTTCATGTATGATTACTTCAATATCATCATAATCTACTCCAAATAAATAATGTGCTTCAATAACTTCGAATCCTTTATTCATCATCGTCGCTGAATCAATCGTAATCTTATCACCCATTAACCAATTAGGATGATTTAAAGCATCTTCTAAAGTAACCTCTTTTAATTCTTCCCTACTCTTATTTCTAAAAGCCCCACCACTTGCGGTAATAATTAATTTATTAATATCTTCTTTACGATTACCATTGATTGCTTGATAAATAGCGCTATGCTCACTATCTACAGGTATCAATTCTACATCATGCTCTTTTAAAGCTTTTTCAATTAATTCTCCCCCAACAACCAAGCTTTCTTTATTAGCTAAAGCAACATCATGATTAGTCTTGATAGCTTCATAAGTAGGCATAAAGCCTACAAAGCCTACTAAAGCATTAACTAAAATATCATATTCACATTCTCTTACTAAAGTTAATAAGCCTTCATCCCCGCTTACTATATCTATTTCTGGATATTCTTCTTTAATAGTATTAATATCTTTATCTTCTTTAATGCATATTCTATTTACATTTAATTCTTTTAAAATATCCATTAAAAAATTGATATTATTGCCTACACTCAGCGCTACTATTTCATAATCTTCTGGATGTTTTTTTACAATATCAATAGTTTGTTTACCAATTGAGCCGCTAGCTCCAAGTAATAATATCCTTTTCATTTACTATCCCCATATCATTAATAAAGTTTGAAAGCATAATAAAGCAAAGATTAATGAATCAATACGATCTAACATTCCCCCATGCCCAGGTATTAGACTGCCAAAATCTTTAACTCCAAATTTTCTTTTAACTGCTGAAAATGATAAATCGCCAATTTGCGAAATAAGTGGCAATATTAATGAAGAAATAATAATGAGTGATTTAGGATATTGTTTTACAACTAATAAACCAAAGATCATTGAAATAATCATACCTACAATATATCCACCAATACTACCTTCCCAAGTCTTATTAGGACTAATTTTAGGAGCTAATTTATTCTTTCCAAAAAAACTACCGCAAAAATATGCTGCTGTATCACAGCCAAATGAAGCAATACCTATATATATAAGAATGAAGAAAGCATTACCTAAATATTGGTCATAGAAAACTACTATTGTCCTCATTCCTATACATACAATGGATGATAAAAGAAAGGTGTATGCTACAAAATCATTATTTTCTTCAGGCGAGAATATATAAATCACAAATAAAATAAATAGCCATATAATAATTGTTCCTAATAAATATTTATCAGGCAAATATAATAAGCTAACCCCAAATAAGGTCGTTAAGATTATTTGTAACCAATTAACTTTTTTATGAAATAATGAATTAATTTCATAAGCAGCTAAAGCATCTATAACTGTGATAGTCGGAATAACTACATAATCACCTATTAAAGCTAGAGGCACAAAAATAGCCAATAATACAAAAGCTACAATTGTTTTATTGAGCATCTTTTTAGACATTTTTCACGCCTCCAAATCTTCTATCACGTTTATTATATTCATCTAAACACCTTTTTAATACTTCTTTATCAAATTCAGGCCATGCTTCTTCACAAAAAACTAATTCAGCATAAGCGATTTGGTATAAAAGATAATTAGATATTCTTTGTTCCCCACTAGTTCTAATCAAAAGATCTACCATTGGTAAGCCTTTAGTCATTAAATATGATTCAAATACTTCATTAGTTAATGGTAATTCAGCTTTTCCTTCTTTAACATCTCTAGCATAGGCTTCTGCTGCATTTATTAATTCCATTTGCGAACCATAATTCATACATATAGTTAATACTAAACCAGTATTATCTTTTGATTTTTCCATGGCATCAATAAGAACATCATATGTCTTCTTTGGTAATTCATCTAATTTACCAATAATATTCATACGGTAGCCTCTTTCAATAAATTCATCCATATATTTCTCAAAAAAGACACCAGGTAATTTCATAATATAATTCACTTCATCCTTAGCTCTTTTCCAATTCTCCGTAGAAAAAGCATATAGTGTTAAATGCGTAACACCTAATTCACTAGCTGCAATAGCTATATTTCTAACGTTATCTGAGCCTTTAAGATGACCAGCAGTACGAGCTAAACCTTTAGCTTTAGCCCATCTACCATTCCCGTCCATGATAATTGCTACATGAAAATCATCATTTAACATAATAATAATTATACACTAGTCAATATAGTTTAGATTAACTCCTGTAACTATATTAAACAAATGTACCTTACTCTTTCTAATGGACATAAATAAGCGTTCTCCTTCGCTAGCTTTATATGTTGTACGAACTAATAATTGTCCATATTCAGTTTCTAAAGTCAAAATATTATCTTGCCCATCTTTCTCATTCATAATAACAGCGCCAGAAAAATGACCATTATTATTAATTATGATATCTTCTGGTCTAATACCTACCATAACTACTTGATCTTTGATTGAATCTTGAATATTTAAAGTTGTATTTAATAATGATAATTCATGATTCTTTATTTCTGAAGCTATTGTATTAATAGATGGTCTACCAATAAATTCAGCCGTATAAATATTAGGTGGACTTTCATATAATCTTATTGGCGTATCTAAAGCTATCTTAGCACCATCTTTAATAAGCATAATCTTATCAGCCATAATCATTGCTTCACGTTGATCATGGGTAACTTGAATCATTGTAATATTTTTCCTCTTTTGAATATTCTTTAGTTCTTTTAATAAATTATCTTTAAGTCTTTCATCAATATTCGCAAAAGGTTCATCTAGTAATAGAATCTTAGGATCTCTTATTAGAGCGCGTGCTATGCCTACTCTTTGTTTTTCACCGCCTGATAAGGATAAAGGATATCTTTCTAATAAATCTTCGATTCTAAGTAATTTAGTTATTTCTAATAATTTTTCATTTATATCATTCTTAGTTAAACCTAATTTATGTAAACCATAAGTGATATTATGTTTAACTTTTGTATGAGGAAATAAAGCAGCATCCTGAAATATCATAGCGATATTTCTTTCTTGATTACTAACATCAATATCATCAATGAAGATTTGTCCTTCATCTATCTTTTCCAAATTAGCTATGCATCTTAAAAGAGTCGTTTTACCGCTACCAGTTTCTCCTAAAATACTAAGAAAAGAACCATCTTCCACTATAAAAGAGATTTCTTTAAGAGAG
>CACZTC010000165.1 GCA_902784015.1 uncultured Erysipelotrichaceae bacterium
GTATAACCACTATTCAATTTTTGCTTGTCCATCTACTATCA
This sequence comes from uncultured Erysipelotrichaceae bacterium, assembly GCA_902784015.1. Lineage (GTDB taxonomy): Bacteria > Bacillota_I > Bacilli_A > Erysipelotrichales > Erysipelotrichaceae > Bulleidia. The sequence continues at coordinate 42 of CACZTC010000165.1, forward strand.
CTAGACTATACTGTCCATCACAATTTAATTGATTATCATTTAATAAGCCTGCTGAAACTAGATCACTGATGCTTCCGGGATATTCTCCATATTCTAACTTATATTGTAGAATTGCAGCATCCCCAACTTTTTCTAAAGCTTTACAGCCTTTTGAATTTACAATACCTAATGTTTTCTGAATATTAGGTACAACTAATAAGAATAAAACTGAAATAATTAATAATACTATTGTCATCTCTAATAATGTAAAACCTTTTTTATTATTCATATATATCTCCCTTCACTAAATATATATGCAAATTTATTCTTTAATCCTTATATATTCTGCAAAATATTTATTGGAAATAATAATAAAGAGTAAATATAAATAATTAATAAACCAATTAATAAATAAACAATAGCTTGAATAACTTTAGAATAAATCTTAATTTTTATATCAATTCTGTTTTTAAGATAGTTTAAATAAGATGATATTACAGATTCTGGACTATTAGTTTTTATCGCGATATTCATAAATTTGATAAAACTAGGAGATAAATATGCATTTTTTAAAGATAATATATATTCATTTCCTTCATATAAGTTTTCATCAATAGATTTCGCAATAAATGAAGGTATATTACTAATATTTAATGAAGCTATTATATTTAAAGATTGTTTAGTAGATAAACCATGTATTAAACAAGAATTAAAAATATATACAAATTGTTCAGTAAAAACATCAATAATAAATGATTTATTATTATATTTATATAACATCTTATAAGTATTTATTAAATATTTATCGCTAAATAGAATAATAAATAATAATATAGAAAGAATTATAAATATTATGAAGATAAATATTATTCTATTGATAATAGAGCTATCAATTATATTTATATTAGAAAAAGAAGCAGCTAATGAAGATAAAGTAGGCAATAAATATATACTGAATAAAAATAAGCCAAATATCATACCGAAGAATAATAATAAAGGATACATTAGATTCTTATATATTTCTTTATTTCTTTTATTCTTATTCTCTAGGATATTAATTGTTAAAGATAAAGCATCAGTAAATGACATATATTTATAAAAACAATTTAAATAAAGCTTTATTTTTTTACTTAAATATCCACTAATTGCTTCTATTAATTCATATCCATTATTTAGTTTATTATCGATTTCATTTATTATTCTTTCATTTTTCTTATTCTTAATAATATCTAAACAATTTTTAATACTAAAACCATTATCTAATAATAAAGAAATAGATTTAATTGACTCCATATCTAATCTATTAGATATAACCCTCTTCTTTAGCCAATCTAATTTTGTCTTGTAATGATAGATGTTCTTTATTTGTGATATGTTCATCGAAATATAGTTTTATATCCTTTCTATCAAATATTTCATAAATTGTTGTATATTCGCCAATTTCATTTACAAAAAGATTCTGTGTAGTAATACCACCTAAAATATCTTTTAATTGATATTCTTTGACTCCTAAATCAATTAATCTATTAATTGTAGATATACAGGATGAACTATGAATGCTTGTAACGACTAAATGACCTGTTAAAGCGCATCTAACAGCCATATTTGCAGCTTCTTCATCTCTTATTTCACCTATCATTACAATGTCAGGGTCATGTCTCATTAATTGTTTTATACCTGCAGCATAAGTGAATCCTTGTTTTTCATTGATTTGTAATTGAATAAAATTCTTATTATAGATTTCTATTGGATCTTCTAAAGTGAATATTTTCTTATTATGTATTTCATTTAAGATGGTATATAAAGTTGTAGTTTTTCCTGAGCATGTTGGTCCACTAAAAATAAATAATCCATCTTTATTTTTTTTAATTGAAGATAGCCAATGAATATCATCTTCAAAACAAGTAAGCTTATCTATTCTTAAATCTAAATTATTATTTAATATTCTTAAAACGCCATTTATATTTCTAATAGTAGATATAACCGCAAAGCGTAAACTTAATAAATTATTATCTATATTAATCGTGAAATTACCAGTTTGAGGTTTAGATAAATTAGACATATCTAAATTAGATAAATACATTAAATATCTAAATAAATATGTATCATTACTATCTTTTTTTATTGTTTTTATTTCATCTTGAACTCTCATCCCTATTGAAACAATTTCATTATTAAGAGTATTAAATTCAAAATGAATATCACTAACATGATATATTAATGCTATTTTTAATAAATATTTTAGTCTTTCTTCCATATACTTACATAAAATATATAGATTTATAAATTAAAATGTCCAAAAAAAAAGAAAGATAAA
>CACZTC010000166.1 GCA_902784015.1 uncultured Erysipelotrichaceae bacterium
ATTCTTGGGATCCTATAAAGCCTTTAAGAATATAATCTCTCGATACCCCACTATTCAAAAGTGTTAACCATTGATTTACACCATTACTATCTCCCTCACGATTTAAAAATGTTCTATATGCAATCGCTAAAAACTCGCTATTGCTTAATTTTAAATTTTTAAATTCTTTGGAATGGAAAAAACCTAACGCCACTTCGGAAGCGCTTTTTTCTTTTTTAACTAATAAATTAGTCCAATTCTTTATACCCTCTTTGTCACCTGCTCGATTTAAGCAAAGTGCATATAATCTTTCCACAAAGCTGGTAACAGTATTTTTAGAAGCCCCAACTTTTTCGACTTCTTCTTCAATAACTACCTTTTCAATAATTACATCTGGCTCTAAGATTTCTTCAACTTCTTCTTCAACTATTTCTTCTTCTAATACTTCTTCGAGCTCTTCATCTATTTCTTCAACTAATTCTTCGATCTCCTCAACTTGGCTTGATTCAGAATCATTCTCAATACTGTCCCCCTCAACAACAGCTTCTTCAATCTCTTCTTCTAATACAGTTTCAACACTAGATTCATCTTCGTCCGAAGCGAAAAGAGTCCAATTCGCATTCATTATTGTAGTTACCATAGTGATAGCCACAATAAAAGCTATTAGTCTTTTCATACCTTATTATAATATTACATTTTTCATAAAAATGTAAATATTTTCAATCTATTCCTATAGCTTCCCATACTTCTGCAGGAACTAAAGCTATATATGTATTACCTCTATTTATGATTAATTCATTACCATTTTCATCATAATATCTTGTAATATCCATCTCATCATTTTTAGTCCAAGTTATCCTTTGAGCGTGCCCATTAGAAATATAATAGCCACCTCTTCCGCTATCAACTAATTGATAACCTACATGTCCCGCATTATCTGTACTGAACATGATAATATCTTGTAAGATAACATTTTTATATGATTGAACTTCATTATCTTCGCCATCAATACTAATAGCGCCATAATTATAATAATCATATGATTTAGTTTCCGCATTATAATGTAACTCGGTTAAATTATGTGGAAAAGCAGCACTTAAATAAATATTATTAGCTACCATATATTCATCGCTATCTAATACTTCTGCTTCACTAGAATATTCTAAAAATTGAAAATGAGTTTCGACATTAGGTTTATATTCATTATAATTACGTGAAAAACCAAAGTTATTAATATTATTTAAAACATCCCCTTGAAGAATAAATTCAGTAAATTCAATAGCTTTACCATTTTGTACCCTCGAAAAAGTACCAGAGATATGTTCTAAAGCATAGCCTTTTGAAAAACGTGGTAAAGATATAGCCGAAGCACCATCATGACATAAGATTGAATTCCATTCTGCTTGTAAATCAATATTAGTATCTCTTGTACTACGAATGCTACCAAGCATCTCGATTGCCTCCCAATCCTTAACTAAAACCATTAATCGCGAAATTCGATTATTATGTGTACTATTAACCATTTCATAGACAACATCAGCTTCAGCTAAGCCATAATGAGGATAAGCTAATATTTCATTATCTACCATTACCGCAATCGGCCTTTGATCTATTAAAGATAAAGAAATGGGTTCGCCTGTCAATTCACTAAAATACATTCCTTCTGGTGGTGCATTAGGATCGATAGCTTCACGCAATTCAACATTAGCGTTAATTATTTCCCCATTCACTTTATTAATAATAATGATTTCTTCTTCTTTTTCGGCTTCTTGAGCACACCCAAACAAAAGACATAAACACATCCAAGCTATTAATCTTTTTTTCATGTTTTGCCCTCCTCTTTATAAAAATGGATAATCTTACAATTATCCATATCTTTTTTATTCTTCAACCTTTTGTAAGTCTTTATAATCTACTTCCGTTGGCGTTTCTCTACCAACGAAGAAAATTAAGACATTAGCTGATTGCGTTTGGTTATTCATTGAGAAGACAGTTCCTTCTGTGCCAGAGAATGGCCCAGATAAAATACGAACTTTATCACCAACTTCAAATCCAGCATCAATAGTTTTACCGCCTTGACCCATACGTCTTAGAATTGAATTCATTTCTCCTGGCGATACTGGGAAAGGTTTCGCACCGCCACCACTAGAACCGATGAATCCTGTAACACCTGGAGTATTACGTACTACATACCATGCATCATCAGTCATAATCATTTCTACGAAAACATAACCAGGGAACATATTCTTCTTAACGATTTTTTTCTTATCGTCATATAATTCTTCTTCTGCCACTAAGACACGGAAAAGTTGTTCCTGAATGCCCATGGTATCAATTCTTTTTTCAAGGTTATCTTTAACTCTATTCTCATGACCTGAATAAGTATTTACAACATACCATCTTTTTTCATTCTCTTCATTGCCCACAGCAGACATATCAAAGAATTCACCAGTTGATTCTTCCTCAGCCACTTCTTCTACTAAATTATCTTCCTTAGCTTCTACTGTTTCTAATACTTCATTATTTTCACTCATATTAAACTCCAATTCCTATAAATCTTAATACAAATGTCACAATGAACTCACATAAAACGAAGAATAGCGCAAAGAAGCCAACGAAGATTAATACTTCTGCAGTATTTTGTAGGATACCTGCGGTATTTCCTTCGCTTTTCCATTTTGGCCATCTAACACGCTTAGCTTCCTTAGCGATTCCATCGAAGGAAAACCAATGGTCTTTTGTTGGTGTTGTTGTTTTTTTCTTTTCTTCACTCATAATGGGAACCCCCTATTTTGTTTCTTTATGGAGTGTTGCTTTACCACAACTAGGACAATACTTTTTAAGTTGTAATCTTTCTGATTTATTTTTGGATCTATGTGTTGTGTAATTTCTTGACAAGCAAATCTCACAAGCCATAATTACTTTATTTTGCTTAGCCATGATAAAAACTCCTTAAATGCTTAATTACATTATCACACACCATTGTTATCCGTCAATTGTCACATAATGGTAATATTGTTTATAATAGATAAGGGTTATTTATGGCAAGAAAAGTTTGTGACTTTTGTCTTAAAGAAAGCAGTGGTATATTAAGCGGCTTTGAAAAGCTAGCTGATGGCCATTATATATGTAGAGACTGTAAAAGTATTATTAATAGTTATGGACTATCATTGAAACATGATCTTTTTCAGACGCTTGTTACAGCACAAGCAAATATGAAAGATATGATTATGGATACTTATTTAGATAAGAATCCAGTTGATGAAACAGTCGCTAAGTTTTTTCCTATGCCTGCGATATTGATGCATGGTGGTGAAAAATGTATTAATGCTTTCCCTGCTTCTATTACTGTAAACAAAAAAGATATTCCAAGCGAGAATGCAGTATCCGCAATTGTGGATGTTTCTAAATATACAATTAATAATATTGTTGATGCTAGTGATTTAAGTGATAGCGAAACTGTTGAAGGTACATTATATTTAACTGATGCTGCTTTATATTTCTTATCACCTAAATTTGTGAACTGTCATCGCATTGGTTACATAAATCGCAACACTAATGATAAAAATAGAATTATTGTTTCTACTCCTACTAAAACTTTTACATATAAAGTAGCTAATACTGAATTATTCTTTTTAAGAGAACGTTTCTATCATAAAGTGGTTGCAGCTAAACATAATAAGCGTCAACATCTAATCTATATGACTAATGATAATAAAATTACTATTACTCCTGGTGTCTATGATATATCTAAAAATTTAAAACCAGGCTGTTATAAAGTTAAAGCGATTAAAGATGCTGGTCTACATATTAAAGATCCGTTAGGTAGAGTTCATGATTATTATGAAAATGAAGAAACAATTTACTTGGATGATGGCGGCAAATTAGAATGCACTGGTGAATATCAACTTCAATGGATTGGTGAAACTAAAAAGAATTAATAAAAGTTATGTATAAATAATACATAACTTTTTACTATCCCTTTTTAATATTTATGATCTTGGTAAATATACAGAATAAATAGAATCGCTCACTTTAATCCATTCATCTAAATCAGTCATCCATATCATATCATTCTCTTCGATGATATCATTCTTTATCAGCTTAACTAATTCTTCATCGGAAAATGGCCCATTCTTTTTTTGGTCTGCTTTCATATAAAACCACACTTTATTCATTACCACCCTCCTTATTGTCATCTTCAGGATTATCTGTTGGCTGCGCAGATGCTTTCGATTTAACACTTACATCAATTGTACGATTAGTATAAATATCGATTGTATTATCTGGGAAAGCCAATTCATAACCAACAGGTAAATTTGCATCAGCTAATAATTCCGCAAATGTATATGTCTTCGCTGTTACCGTCAATCTATTAGTTGCAGTATTATCGCTTAATGAAACTTGTGTAGCGATATCAACATAATTTAATTCGACATCAAAGCGAGGTACTTCATAAATTAATCTAGCTTCAGTCGTTTCACTTTCAGAATATTTTTCATCATTTGAACAAGCTTTAATCTTGATAACATGTTCACTACCGCCCGCGAAATTAGAAACATTCGTATATTCATATACTAATGATTCTGTTCTTATTTCCTCGCCATCATCAACTGATAATAGATAGTAATCTGCATGTTCAACTGGATCCCATACAATATTCCATGAAGAAGGACCTGTTAGAGCTTGAACATTAATTGGCGAGTTCAATTGAATTGTCTTAGGAACATATGTAAAGGTTACCGTTGCCGGTTCACTTTTTTCATATTTATCACTATCAGATGCATAAGCAACAATAGTTACTGTATATACTTGATCTTTCACAAAATCAGAACTTGGAATACTAACGCTAGTTCCTGCTGAGCGTGGTATGCTTCGAGATAAACTAGGTGAGAAACTTATCTCATATGAATTAGCATGCTTAACCGCATCCCATTTAACTTGGACATTAGATGTTGTTTGATCGAAAGTAATATTCTGTACTGTATCTAGTTTTTTGGCGGTTTCTGAGCTTGGAGTAGGCGTTGCACTATTACCATATTGTCCATGTCCATTCTCCCCAAAGCCATGAATATTACCTGATCTATCAAGCGCCACAAAAGTATCTTCATCGCTTGCGATAAATGAGATATTATTCATATTATTTGCAGCTTTTACTTTATCTTCGTCGCTTGATGCGACTAATACTTTGCCTTCTCTATTAACGCCAGCCACAAAATCACTGCCAATAGTAACTAATTCAATATTAGATAGACCAGTTGTATCAATAGTTGTTAAATCAGATAGATTATAAGCTACGACTGAACCATCCATTTTCACAATCGCTATACCTTTATTACCGATATCTATAGTCTTAACATCTTTAGTACCATCTAAACCAGATAATACTGAACCGACAATACGTAATCTATTATCATTAGTAATAGCTGCAGTAATTTCATTACCCGCAAATACTTCTTTTATATCGCTCCATGATTCAACATCACACGCGAAAGAACTACCCGTACAATTAATCTTGCCATCTTTATCTAGGGCAACGATATGATTTCTTCCTGCCGCAACACTAATAATATTTTTCCAAGATTGGCCAACTGTAAAATTATTATTAGATATGATTGAGCCATCTTTCATTAAGCCTATTAAATTATCATCAAAAATATCTACTTGAACAAAGCTTTTCCCATTAACTACACTTTCATATGGGAAATCTCCCCAAGTCTGTACTTTTCCATTCTCTCTTATAAAGACGGTATAATTGCTGGCTTCCGCTAAGCGATTACTATGACTTACATTAATATCATTTCCGTTATTACCTATTTTAGAAAATAATAATACTCCAAATAAGGCTAGAGCTAATAGAGCTGTTGCAAGAATTATAAATAAAGATATTTTCTTTTTATTATTAGATTCTTCATTTCTATATTCTTCATCTCTATCTTCAATAACTTCTTGAACTTCCGTAACACGACTGCCTATTTCCTCTTGTTCAGATAATTGTGCAGTACTTTCTTCCATTGATACATTAGCGTGAAGATTACCTGTTGAAGAAGGTAATACTCCTTCTACTGGCATTATCTTGACTGATTCTTCCATATTATTAATAGGTTCTTTATTAATAAAAGGGATAGAAACAGATGCACCAATTTCTTCTAGATTAGCTAATTTAACTTCTAAATTATTATTGATTAGAGACTCTAAAGAGACATGGAAAATATCAGCTAAAGCTTTTATTTGGAATACTCTAGGTAATGATTTACCATTTTCCCAATTTAAATAATCTGCTACCTGTACGCCTACAGCCTTAGCTAAATCACCTTGTGAATAGCCGAAATGTTTTCTCAAGACGGTTAATTTTTCTGGTAATCTATTTCTCATCATATCTCCTATCGATATATATTCTATAAGGATAAACAAGCCTTTTCAACTTATCTATGGCTTCTTATATATAACTTCTACTCTTATTTGATCAACAATATCATCCTTCATCACTAATTTTATTTCATATTCTTCATATAAATCTTCTTCATTTTCAATGATAATTTCATAGACATTATCCTTCTTTAATTTAGACACATCATAAGATAAATCTTCTTCTTTAATTAATCTTTCAATTTCTTCTTTTTTTGTGCCTATCTTTAATCCTTTAGGTAATTCAGCATCAAATTCGCTCCAACTAAAGATAGATAAACCTGTCACAAAGCTTTCGGATATACTTACTTCTTCATTAATTGGTGAAGCAACAGAGACAACTTTTATTACCTTATCTTTTTTATTTAAAGCGACCACTTTAGTTTTATCAGCAGGAATAGTATAAACAAGTTCATTACTATTATTACCCGCAATATCTACTGTCCATCCATTTTTCACAAATTGATATATCGAACAAGGTAAATGATAATAAGTACCATCAATTAAAATACTATGATCCTTTAATGTATTTTCTAATTTACCACTATTAGCTTCTTCATATATTAAAGTAGATGGTTCTTCCCATTTAATTGTATATATATCATTATTAGCTGGTTTCTTTTCGTTTTTAAAAATATTAGCTAATGGATTTCTAAAAATAATACCTATAACTAGGGCAACAATTAGAATAATAATCCAAAAAGGAAAGCTTCCTTTCCTTCTCGCTAATTCTTCATTAATTTCAGCTACTTCCTTTTTCTTGTCCATTTTCTTCCTTAACTATATATAATGGTCTACGCTTAGTTTCTAAATATGTTTTTGAAATATATTCACCAATTATGCCAATACATAATAATTGAATACCGCTAGTAAAAAGAAGAATACAAACTAAGCTAGCCCAACCTGTTGTTGGATCACCATATATTAATTTTCTTACTACCACAAAAATGACACCTAAAAAAGCCAATACGAACATAAGCATTCCTAAATAAGAAGCTATTACTAAAGGACTAGATGTAAAACCAACTATTCCATCGATACCATAGCGCAGTAAAGATAAGAAGTTCCATTTTGTTTTACCTTTAATTCTTTGAACATTTTCATATTCTAGCCAATATGTCTCATAGCCCACAAAACTGAAAATGCCTTTTGAAAAACGATTATATTCACTTATCTCAATGACACTATTTACCATTCTTCTGCTCATTAAACGGAAATCTCTAGCACCACTTTCTATTTTATAAGTACTCATAGAATTTATTAATTTATAAAAAAGCTTTGCGCAAGCACTACGTATAATTCCTTCACCTTTTCGATTAATCCTACGCGCAGCGACACAATCAATATTTCTTTCTTTTATTATTTCCAACATTTGGATTAATAATGAAGGTGGATCCTGCATATCTGCATCCATCACACAAACATAATCTCCTTTAGCTCTTTCTAAGCCTGCATATAAAGCTGCCTCTTTGCCGAAGTTTCTAGTGAAAGAGATATATTTAAAATTATGATTATTCTTAATTATCTTTAAAGTATTATCTGTAGAACCATCATCCACAAAAATATATTCAAAAGTATAGCCATCTAATTCTTTAGTGACTTTTTTTAATTCTTCGATAAACAAAGGAAGAGCTTCTTCTTCATCTTTGCATGGTACAACAATACTTACTAACATATAATTTCTTAATCAATAATTGATATATTTCATTATATAATAATCTCAATGGAGGGAATGTGAATATGTCAGAAAATAATAATCTTAAAGATGAATTACTTGGTGAAGATGGTAAATTAGGCCAAGAAGACGTAACACGTTTAGAAGCTGATGCTAAACAAGAAGCTACAGATTTATTAGGAAAAGCCAAAGATACTGTATTAGGCGAAGATGGGAAATTCGACGCTGAAGATGTTAAAAGACTTGGTGGTGACCTAAAAGAAGGTGCTGAAGGCTTATTAGATAAAGCTAAAGACACTGTTCTAGGTAATGATGGTAAATTTGATGCTGAAGATGTCAAGAGACTTGGCGAAGGTTTAGTAGACAAAGCTAAAGGTTTATTTAAGAAATAAATAATTCTATTTCTAAAGATAAACTAATCCGGGGGTACTTCCCCCTTTTTTCTTGGACATGCTGTGATACAATATCATTTACTTTATAAGGAGATTAATGTGCGTAAAGCTTTAAAATATCTTAAACCTTATTGGCTATCAGTACTCGCTATTATTGCGCTTGTGTTTGCCCAAGTTCAATTAGAATTATCTTTACCTGATTATATGTCTAAGATAGTCACTAATGGCATTCAATATAGTGGCATTAGCGAGGCTGTACCTCAAGCTATTAGAGAAGAAACATTAGAAAAGATGTTTTTATTCATGGATGAAAAAGATATTAGTATTGTGAAAGATAATTATGAATTTATTGATAAAGGCTCAACTACTTATATCAATACTTATCCTAGTCTAAAAAATGAAAATATATATATTAAAAAAGATAATAATGATGGAAATTTAGAAGATATATTAGAAAAACCTTTTTTAATTGTTTCAATGATTGAAAGTGGACAAGCTCCTATTAGCTCTGAAGATATATATACTTCTATTTCTTCTAATCCAGATTTAAAGGATAATATCATTTCTCAGTTTGATGAAACAATGAGTAATTATACTGAAGATAATCTTAAATCTGCTCAATTAATAATGTTGAAAAATGAATATCAAGCTTTGGGTATGGATATAGAGAAGCTTCAAAATAAATATATTACTCACGAAGGCTTAATCATGTTAGCGATTGCGCTATTTGGTACAATTTGCGCAATCGCATCATCATATTTATCTAGTAAAACAGCCACACAAGCTAGTAGAAATATGCGTAATGATTTATTTGAAAAAGTTGAATCATTTTCAAGTGAAGAATTCTCACATTTCTCTACTGCTTCTTTAATAACTCGCACTACCAATGATATTCAACAAGTTCAGAATTTAATTAATATGTTGTTAAGAATAGTTTTATTCGCGCCTATGATGGGCTTAACTTCATTATTTAAAGTATTACGTTATTCTGAATTATCATTTATTCTTGGTTGGGCTGTAGCCATCTTAATTACTTTTATGGCCATTCTATTTTTAATAGCTTCCCCACGCTTTAAAATAATTCAAAAACTAGTTGATAAATTAAATTTAGTTTCACGTGAACAATTATCAGGCATGTTAGTAATTCGGGCTTTTAATAATCAGAAAGCTGAAGAAAAAAGATTTGATGAAGTTAATACTGATATCACAAAATTAAATACTTTCTTAAATAGATTGATGAATCTATTAGGTCCTATCATGACTTTTATAATGAGTGGTGTTTCTGTATTAATCATTTGGTTTGGTGCTAAAGCAATTGATTTAGGTAGTATGCAAATAGGAGATATGATGGCCTTTATCCAATATGCTACTCATGTCTTAATGTCTTTCATGATTGTAGCAATGATATTTATTATCATTCCAAGATCAAGTGTTAGTGCTGCCCGTATTTTTGAAGTATTAGAAACTGATCCTTCTATTGTTGATGCTACTAATCCTATTTCTTTACCACAAGATAATTCGGTTATATCTTATAAGAATGTTTCTTTCAAATATCCTGGAGCTGAAATGAATGTTTTAGAAGATATTAATTTTAGTGCTAATCCTGGAGAGACCGTAGCTTTTATTGGCTCAACTGGCTCTGGTAAATCAACACTTATTAACCTTCTTCCTCGCTTCTTTGATGTTAGTGAAGGATCTATTACTTTTGGTGAGGTTGATATTAAAGATGTTTCGCAACATGAATTAAGAAATAGAATTGGTTATATTCCGCAAAAAGGTACCTTATTTTCTGGAACCATTGAATCTAATCTAAAATATGCAGATGAAAATGCGAGCCCTGAAGCAATCCAAGAAGCTTTAGAAGTTTCGCAAGCTAAAGAATTCGTTGATAAGATGCCTGAAGGAATACATGAACCTATTAGCGAGGGCGGCACAAATGTTTCAGGTGGCCAAAAACAACGCCTCTCAATCGCCCGCGCTTTAACTAAAAAAGCTGATATTTATATATTTGATGATACTTTTAGTGCCTTAGATTATAAGACTGATGCTAAATTAAGAGAAGCTTTAAATGTGATGATAGCTAAAACCAAAGCTACTGTCTTTATCGTAGCTCAGCGTATTAGCACTATCATGAAAGCAGATAAGATTATTGTCTTAGATAAAGGAAGAATCGTTGGTATTGGTAAGCATGAAGAATTATTAAAGAATTGCGAAGTTTATAAAGAAATAGCTTTATCACAACTTAGCGAGGAGGAACTAGCGGTATGAGCGAAAGAAGAAATCGTCCTATCGGTGGTGGTCATCGCCAAGGTATGGTGGCAGGTGAAAAAGCCAAAAACTTTAAAGGCACCATCATTAAACTAATCAAATATATGAGACCTTATCGTCTTCAATTAATCTTTGTTTTAATCTTAGCTATTATTTCAACTATCTTTAATATTGTAGCTCCAAAAATATTAGGTAATGCCACAACCACTCTTGCGGAAGGACTAGTCGCTAAATATTCTCAAACTGGGGGTATCGACTTTATAAAAATTAAGAATATCCTTTTAACTTTAATTGTGATTTATATCATCTCCGCTTCCTTCAATTATTTCCAAAGCTTCTTAATGACTGGCATCACACAAAAAGTTACATATAATTTGCGTAAAGAAATCAGCGAAAAGATTAATCGCTTACCTTTAAAATATTTTGATAAACAAACTCATGGTGAAGTATTATCACGAATTACTAATGATGTTGATACAGTTTCCCAATCCCTAAGCCAATCCATCCAACAAATCTTTACTAGTATTATTACGATTGTTGGTGTGTTATATATGATGATCTCAATCTCTTGGCAATTAACTTTAATGGCCTTGGTTGTTGTACCTATTTCTGGTATCTTAGCTGCCCTCATCGTAAAAAACTCACAGAAATATTTCAAGGCTCAACAAGATACTTTAGGTAATGTGAATGGTCATATCGAAGAAATGTATGGTGGCCATATTGTTATGAAAGCTTTTAATGGCGAAGAGAAATCTATTAAAGAATTTAAAAATCTAAATGTAAAATTATATGATGCTTCTTGGAAGGCACAATTCTTCTCCGGAATGATGATGCCTTTAACTAGCTTTGTGGGAAATGTTGGTTATGTGGGTGTCTGTGTGCTTGGCGGATATTTAGTTATCCATAAAGGATTAGCTATTGGTGATATTCAAGCTTTTATCCAATATGTAAGAAGCTTTAATCAACCTATTACCCAAACTGCCCAAATCATGAATATACTTCAATCAACTGCAGCTGCAGCTGAAAGAGTATTTGAATTCTTAGAAGAAGATGATGAATTAGCTGATACTACTACCCCTATTTCTATTAGAAATGAAGATAATAGTTTAAATATTAAAGGTAATGTTAAATTTGATCATGTTGTTTTCGGTTATAATCCTGAAGATATTATTATTCATGACTTTAGTGCTGATATAAAAGCAGGTAGTCAAGTTGCCATAGTTGGACCAACTGGCGCAGGTAAAACTACTATCGTTAAATTATTAATGCGCTTTTATGAATTGAATAGTGGCGCTATCTATATTGATGGTATTAAAACAACTGATCTTACTAAACATGATTTAAGAGATTGTTTTGGAATGGTTCTACAAGATGCTTGGCTTAGAAGCGGCACAATTATGGATAATATCCGTTATGGTAATACTGAGGCGACTGATGAAGAAGTAATTAAGGCAGCTGATGAGGCTTATGTCGATCATTTTATTAGAACTTTAGAAGATGGCTATAATACGGAAATAAACGAAGAATCCACAAATATCTCACAAGGTCAAAAACAATTATTAACTATCGCTAGAGCTTTCTTAAGTGATCCAAAAGTATTGATTCTAGATGAAGCGACATCATCTGTTGATACTAGAACAGAAATATTAATTCAAAAAGGTATGGAAAACTTAATGAAAGGAAGAACTAGTTTTGTGATTGCCCATCGCCTATCTACTATAAAAAATGCTGATATGATTCTTGTGATGAATCATGGTGATATTGTCGAAGTTGGTACTCATACAGAATTATTAAAAAAGAATGGCTTTTATGCCACTCTATATAATTCACAATTCGATGAAGCTCTCATTTAAATTAATATTCTTAATATATTCAATTAATTCTTTTTCCGAATTAATATCCCCTTCATCATTATGTTTAGAACTAATAACATCAAATCTTTTTAATAATTCTTCTGCTTCTTTTTCGTTATTCTCATATAATCTAGCTATTGCATATCTACTTCTTATTACTCTTGGATAATTCTGCATCGCCCTAATAAAAGTTTGTATATCTTTTTGGTAATAATCTTCAATATTAGCTTCTTTACCTTTTTCTATTACTTCAATCGTACATCTATCTAAAGTTAATAATTTCTTATATATCGAAACTAAAGATGGCTTATCAATTATTTGCGCTATTAATTCTTTAGCTTTAGTAAAATCCATTGCGTCCATCGCTCTACTTTCAAGCATCCACTGATGTGTTGCAACTACACCATTATCATCATTTATATCAACCCCATCAAACCATTCATCAGGAAGATCTTTCATTCTGATACCAGAAGAAGTATAAGTAATACTATTTAATTGAACCCAAACACTTCTTCTAGCTTCCTTACTTTTCGTCATCTCTTTCACATTCCAACCATCAGTTGCCATGCAACTAATTCTTATTGGTAACCAGTTGAGTATTGTGCTAGCTAAACCAATCACAAAAAAGACATATAGAAATATTGGTTTAGATGGCATTATTAAATAAATAATTAAACTAATAATTCCTGTAATCAAATTATTTAAACCACCACCAAGATGATATAGCTTATATGGATAATCCCAATCTTTTGTGTCAGGAGCTTCCATTAAACATTGTCCTCCTGTTCCTGTAATATTTAATCTACCAAATTCATATTTATCATTTTTCTTTTGGAGAATTAATGAACCAATTCTAAAAGAATTAAATTTATATCCTGTTAATAAACCAAAAATAAGATGACCTAATTCATGCACAAAAATATGAATTATATAACTGATGACTATATATACTAAAATCAATATAAATAAATCTATATAAGCTTCTGATGTATTTATCTCATCAAAAAGATAATCTAAAGGTAGATAGATAGCTAATACTGATAAAGCATATATTATGCTTACTATTAGATTACTGAAGATACTCTTTTTTTCCATAATAATCATTATATTTCTCTTATTCTTAAAGATAAATATATTTGTTAGTATAGGAGTATAAAGAGTAAAAAAATAAAATACATATTAGGAGGCAATAATGGTTTGGACAAAAGAAGAGATTCATTCTATAGTCGAAAAACAACGTTCTTTTTTTAAAAGTAATATTACCTTAGATGTTGCTTGGCGCATTAAACAATTAGAAAAACTAAGAAATGCTTTAGTAATATTTGAAGATGATTTAAAAGAAGCACTTTATGAAGATTTAGGAAGATGCGAAACAGAAGCTTATTTTTGTGATATTGGTGATGTCATCTTAGAAGTTAATGAAATGATCCATGGCTTAAAAAAATGGGCTAAACCTGAAACACATTTTAGTGGTCTTGTATGCTTTCCAAGTTTTATCACAAAAGTATATAAAATGCCTTATGGTGTTTCCTTAATCATAAGTCCTTTTAACTTCCCTATCCTTCTATCTTTAGGTGTATTAGCTGCTAGTATAGCTGGCGGTAATACTGCTGTAATCAAAGCCAGTTCAAAATCTAGCGCTTGTACTGCATGCCTACAAAAATTAATTAAAGCTACTTATCCTGAAGAATATGCGGTAGTGATTGATGGAGGTCATGATGTGGCCGATTATTGTTTAGAAGAAAGATTTGATAAAATCTTTTATACTGGTTCACCAAAAGTTGGTATTCATGTTATGGAAATGGCAGCCAAACATTTAACACCTGTCGCGTTGGAGCTTGGCGGGGAAAATGGAAATTGGTGTGTCATAAGAAAAGATGCTGACTTAAAGGATGCTGCCCGTAAAATAGCTTTCTTTAAAATTTGTAATAGTGGCCAAATATGTATAAATATTAATCAAGTCGCAATAGCTGAAGAAGTAGCTGAAGAATTTATTGAAGAATTAAAAAAGGCTATCATCAAACAGATTGGTGAAGATCCAATTAATAATCCTGAATATCCTAAACTTATTAGCTCAAAAGCTTATCAAAGTTGTGCTTCAGAAGCTGAAGAATATCGCGAGCGTATCATATTAGGAGGAAAAGGTAATCCTGAAACTTTAAAATATGCTCCTACTATTATTTATCCTGTAGATATTAATGAAAATATTGTTAATCATGAATTATTCTCACCATTACTACCAATGGTCCCTTATAAAGATAATGAAATAGATAAACTAATGGATATTATCGCTGAAAGAGAACATGGTCTAGCTTTATATTTATTTACTAAAGATATGGACTGGGCAAAAAGAACTATGTCTAGCCAACAATTTGGTGGAGGTTGTATAAATGAAGTATGTCTTCATTTATTAGTTAAAGAAGCACCATTTAATGGTACTGGTCACTCAGGTATGGGAGCCTACCATGGTATATGGGGCTTTAGAGAATTCACTCATCCTACTACTGTTCTAATTGGCTCTAATAAATTCAATTTATCTTTAAGAGAACATCCTTATTCCGATAAGAAAAATAGTTATAAATATAAACTATTCAAATTCTTTGAGAGATAACTAATACTTGTTAAAATTAATATAATTAGTTTACCTAATAAGAAGGAGAAGATAATGAAAGTTAATGATGTATTTACTTTAAGTAATGGCGTGGAAATTCCAATCATTGGTTTTGGTACTTGGCAAACACCTGATGGCGAAGTGGCTGTATCTTCTGTCTTAACAGCTTTAGAAGCTGGTTATAGACATATTGATACAGCACAAATCTATGGAAATGAAGAGAGTGTTGGCAAAGCGATTAAAGAAAGTGGTATTCCAAGAAATGAATTATTTATTACTACAAAGCTTTGGAATGATAAACATACTTATGATCTAACTAAATCATCTTTTAAAGAAAGCTTAGAAAAGTTAGGTTTAGATTATTTAGATTTATTCTTAATCCATTGGCCAAATCCTAAAATGTTTAGAGATTCTTGGCAAGAAGCTAATGCTGAAAGTTGGCGAGCAATGGAAGATTTATATGCAGAAGGCTTAATTAGAGCTATCGGTATAAGTAATTTCAAAGAACATCATATTGAGGAATTATTAAAAAGTGCTAATATCCAACCAATGGTTAACCAAATAAGATTATGCCCAGGTAATACTCAAGATAGCCTTGTTGAATATTGTCGCGAAAAAGGAATGCTTTTAGAAGCTTATAGTCCTTTAGGCGTAGGTCAAGTATTCGAAGTAGAAGAAATGAAAGAATTAGCTAAGAAATATAATCGTAGCATCGCTCAGATATGTATACGTTGGAGTCTAGAAAGAGGTTATTTACCTCTACCTAAATCAGTAACTCCTTCTCGTATTAAAGAGAATCTAGAAGTATTCGATTTCGAATTAGAAAAAGATGATATTGAAATGATGGCTAATTTAGTAGGCTGCGCTGGTCTTGAAACTGATCCTGATACTACTAACTGGTAATTAGAATTACTTTAGAAAGAATATCTTTTGTAGATATTCTTTTTATTTATATATTTTTTTTAATAGAGTTATAAAAGAATTAATTATTTCTTTATTTGTTACTTTACTCATATATTCTTCATCATATTGTTTATTTAGATGAATTATTTCTCCTTTTTCACCTCTTACCTTCAAAGCTTTTTCTATATCCTCAATATTATTCTTATATCTTTTATGCATGAGTGGATAATTCAATATTTCTAATATCTCACTCACAAAGCTCATACAGTTATAGGCATTTTTATGTTTATGTCCATGTAGAATAGGCATAGTTAGCATATCTATAACATCAAATGGATAATCTTTTACTCTATCCATAAATAATTCTATTTTTTCTTTTTCTTCTTCATTGATATTAATCGTATATATTTTTACTTCAACATCTTCATATGCATAATAACTAAGTTTCTCTTTAGTAAAACCAGCATCAAAAGGATTATTATGTTTGCGTCTTGAAAAAGAATAATAATTCTCTTTATCAAAACTTATTGCCACATGTGTATATGGATAAGGCATGACAACTCTTCCTATTTTTCCTATAAATGTATTAGACTTTTCAAATAATATATATAATTCAGGCATTTTCTTTTCCTTTTTTAAATATATTCTTAATAAAAGAATTTATATAATCATAATAATCAATAAAATCATATACCCCTTCTCTTTTACCTTTTAGGAATAATTTTATTAATAGTATATAGTAATGGAAATAATATCTTCTTACGCTTATATTAAGAGGCTTACATACTAAATGAAGATAATCAAAATGTGAAGGATCATCAGTAATATATTCAATATTATTATCCAAACCTAATTCAGGTGTATATATAGATACCGCAACATGTTTTAAATTATGTTTTTTTATATATGAATATAGATTCTTAAAATCTTTACCAACATAATCTAAGCCTAATATAAACATAGCCATAATTCGAATATCATATTTATGACATATCTCAATACATTTCTCATTATTAGACACATTATTATCTTTAAAATAACTATTTAATTTATAATCATTTATATCTTCTAGACCAACTAATAAATAACTCAAGCCTATTTCTTTTAATGAAGCCATAATATCTTCATGTTTACTCACGAAATCAGTTCTTCCATAACATATATATTTTCTTTTTATCTTTCTATTCTTTATTTCTTCAATAAATCTTTTTAAATAATTCTCATCAATAAGAAAATCATCATCCACAATATACACTACTTCATTATCATTATTTTCAATCTCATCCACAAAAGATAAAACATTTCTTCTTGAATATTTATTATTATTCATTTTATTTCTTATACAAAATGAACATCTATATGGGCAAGAAAAACTACTTCTTATCCATAATGCATGTTTTAGATCTAGATATCTATAATTATTTGGATGATTATAAAAATACGTTCGATTAGGTAAAGGCATATCATTGATATCTATTGCTTCATTATCAGTCTCTATCCACTCACCTTCTTTTTTAAATGATATATTTTTTATTTCTCTATTACCTTCTATTATTAAAGGTATATCCATATAGTTATAGCCGCTTAGTACTATATCAATATAATCTTGATAATATCTTTCTTTACAAATTTGCGCATGCAATCCGCCTATAATAGTTAAGCCATTATATTTATTTTTAAAATCTAAAGCATATTCCATAATAAAGCTTTCTTGAAAACATCTAGCTTCTCCATAAAAAACATCAAAAGTATTATCTTCTATAAAATCTTTAAATGATATTTCTTCAACTTGTTTATCAAAGATAATTACTTCATATGAATGCTTTTCCAAGATAGCTTGAATCCATTCTAAATCTAAACATTCATTTTCAATGATGCCTTTAAAATCATATTTTGTGCGAGATTCTTCAGGATGTACTAATAGAACTTTAAGCATCTTTATATTCCTTTAACATCCCTTCTATAATATGGAAAAGCTTATCATTAGCTTCTTCTATGCTTTCTTCTCTTATATATATTGCTTCACCAAAGATTATCTTCAAATCTTTAGAATGAAATTTATAATCTCCTACAATACAATATGGAACTATTGGAGTATTTGTTTCTTTAGCTAATCTTACTGCCCCTGTTTTAAAAGGCAATAATATTTTATCGGTATAATTTCTTTCAGCCTCAGGCGAGATATTAATAATGCAACCTTCAATTAATTCTTCTTTAGCTTTTTTAAAAGCTTCAGGATTTTTTGGGGCATCTAGATATACTGGTATAGCGCCTATTACGTTAAAAAAGAAACCAAAAAATCCTTCAAATAATTCGCTTTTAGCTAAAGTATGAACAGTTCTTTTAGTAGAATAATCTACTAAAAGAGGATCAAATGCATGCTTATGATTACCCGCTAAAATTATAGCTCCGCTACTAGGTATATTATCTTTTCCATAAACATTTGGATGATAATAGAATTTAAATATAGGCGTAAAAATATTTCTAAATAATTGATATATATAATCTTTTTTCATAATTCTTTATGTTTATTATGATACACTACAACGACTTAATTTACTTTTACTAAAAAATGAATAGCATGCTTATGCTGATTCTCCATCTATATCAAAATATAATTAGTTTAGTAATCTAGGTTATGAGGAATTTATGAAAACAATAAATATGTTTGAGGCAAAAACTAATCTATCCACAATAGCAAAACTGATTATATCTACAATCTTTTTTATGGCATCATAATAATTTGTTATTATTCAATAAATGCAGCCATATAAATAGGAAAATAAAGTTTATTGTCTTTAATTTTTGTATTATCATTATAAAAAATAAATGATTGCTTAATATTGTAATTATTAATCTTCAAAAGATTATTTAATGCCAAATGTCTTGAATAGTCCTTTCCCGACTTTATTTCAACAGGAATAATCTCCCCTTTATATTCAATAATAAAATCTACTTCGCCATTTTTCTTATTATTATAGTAGTACATATATTCATACCCATGGCTTCTTAGATTCGTCGCAAAGAAATTCTCATAAATGGCACCATAATTAATATCATGTACTTCATTTAATAATTTACCGACAATTTCTTTATCCATATAAGAATAAATTAAAAGCCCTGTATCTTCATGGAACAATTTTAGTTGTCTTCTTTGCATTGACGCTCTTAATGGTGATATAGGTTCATGAACACAATACGCTGGTATCACTATGCCTGCATTAATTAACCATAAAAAGGAATTATCTATAATACTGTGATTATTTTTGTTCTTAAGTTGGGTTAGACCAAATCTTTTATTCTTCTTGTTCAACTCTTCACAGATTAATTCATAGATTTGAGAAATGTACAATCTATTATTTTGTGGCGCATATTTTAATATGTCTCTGCGATTATACATTTCGATATTTTGATGAGCTAAAGAAACCAAATTATAATCATTAGTATTAATATAGACATTTACAGCTTCAGGCATACCTCCTATGATTAAGTATTTATGAAACAAATCCATAAACTTATCATGGACATAAGCATCCACTTCCTTCTTTTCATAAAAACATGTCTTAACATGTTCTATTACATCATTTTGAATATTATTCGCCCACAAAAATTCTTCAAAATCCAATGGATACATAGTATAAGATGTCATATACCCTGTCGGCCATGAAACAACATTATCTAAAGTTGTACCAAGCAAAGAACCACTTAACATGTATCTATACGATCCTTCTTGTACTAAAAATTTCATTAATGTTATTAAGTCAAAATCAGTATAAGGAATACCATGATCTTGCATATAAGTATAGATATGTTGTATTTCATCAAAAAATATAACTGTCTTTCCTTTAATCATAGGTTTATCTATTATTGTTGATAAATTAAATAAAAATCCTTCAACATCCTGGTTTTTAATGAATTGAGGGATATCATTTGCTTTTTCAATAAAATTAATATAAATATAATTATCAAAATGTTTTTTAGAAAAATCATCTAATATATATGTTTTCCCAACTTGCCTAGCTCCATTAATAAATAATGCAGTATTACTCTTATACCATAGTTCTAATTTTTCTTCTATCTTCCTTCTTAACATAGGCAAATTATATCATATAAGGAAATTTTCTAACATATATTTTACTATTATAAGGATTTTTTCTAACTTTTACTGTAACATTATGGCAAAATCAATACTTATCCTTTAGACTGCTACACTAAAAGTAGACACATTAATTAAGAAATTATGCACATAGATTATTTCTGGACCAAATGATTTATTACAAAAACAGGTAATTCTTGTCATTTAAGACTTGAATTACCTATTTTTCTTAATGTATTAAATATACTTTATTAATGCGATTCTATTAGCCTAACTCAGAGAAGTATTTAATAGTTCTTACCATTTGACTTGTATAACTATTTTCATTGTCATACCAAGAAACTACTTGTACTTCATATAAATCATCAGTTACTGGAGTAACCATTGTTTGTGTAGCATCAAATAATGAACCATACATCATACCTACAACATCACCAGAAACTAATTCTTCTTCTGTATAACCAAATGATTCATTGCTAGCAGCTTTCATTGCAGCATTAACTGATTCTTTAGTTACATCTTTTCCTTTTACAACTGCTGTTAAGATTGTTGTAGAACCTGTAGGAACAGGTACACGTTGAGCAGCACCGATTAATTTTCCATTTAATTCAGGAATAACTAAACCGATAGCTTTAGCAGCACCTGTGCTATTTGGAACGATATTTTCAGCAGCTGCACGTGCTCTTCTTAAGTCACCTTTTCTATGTGGAC
>CACZTC010000167.1 GCA_902784015.1 uncultured Erysipelotrichaceae bacterium
ATAACTTCATTATTAAGAGCCAAAAAGATTTCTTTTATTTCATGATATTTACCTTCAGTAAGAATAATATGACATTCATTCTTATTACATTGAACTATCTTAGCTGGTTTATATTGTATGCCATTATAATTTATACCTTTTTCAATACTTTGAATTTGTATATCATCTAAGTCATTTTTCAATCTAACAAAATATTCTTTCTCAATATTATTTTTAGGACTCAATAAACGATGAGCTAAAATACCATCATTAGTAATTAATAATAAACCTTCTGTATCATAATCTAATCTTCCACACGGAAATAAATTCTTATCATTTTCATAAATAAGATCTAATACCGTAGGACGATTATCATTAGTAGAAGAAATATAACCAGAAGGTTTATTTAACATATAATATACGTAATTCTTATATTCAATTATTTTGCCATCTACTTTTACAACATCATTATTTTCGTCAATTTTATATTCAGGTTTTGTAATAATATAATCATTAACTTCAACTAATTTATTCTTTATTATCTTTTTAACTTCTGTCCTTGTGCCCAATGACATATTACATAAAAATTTATCTAATCTCATCATATTAATTTTCTATATGTATATATTCTGTTGTTTTATTAAAACGAGAATAATTATTCCATTGAATTAAAATATCTAAATATATTTTTTCACTATCAATTTCACCACTTAATATTATCCCTTTAGGATATCCACCAGCTGTATCAATTTGATTTGGAACTAAAGAATATTTATTATCAAAGATACCTGAGCTTGGCATCATTTTAGTTTGAGCTTCATATTTAATATTATTCTCTCTTACAAGTATTACGCAATCATACATTGCAACTTGTGGTTGATCAATGAAAATATAATAACGATATGCCCCATTATCAACCTGTGTTACTTCATATTTAATTGAATAATTATTAGAACTATCAGAAAAATATGTATTATTATCAATTTCTTTATAATACTCTTTATATATAGATAAATCTAAAGGTTCCTTATTACTTGTACAACCTACTAGAAAAATAATTAATAATATTAATAAAAGTTTCTTCATATTAATGTGATTATATCAAATTATTTAAAAGTAAATATGTAATAATTCTTTTTACCTTTTTTAACAATAGTGAATTCTTTATCAATAGCTTCATCAACTGTTAAATTATAATCAATTTCATTTACTTTATTACCATTTACAGAAACACTTCCTTGAGCAATAAGTTTTCTTGCTTCTCCTTTTGATTTACATATATCAGCTAGTACTAAAGCATCAATAATAGATGTATTATTATTTATTTCTGTTTTAACAGCATCGCTTAGTCCTTGTTTAATTTCACTTGGTGTTAAGTCCATAATATTACCTTTAAAGAAAGTATCAGTTATTTTTAAAGCTCTAGCTAAACCTTCTTCACCATGAACTAATAAAGTCAATTCTTCAGCTAAGGATTTTTGTGCTTTTCTTTCTTCTGGATGTTCATTTAAATCTTTTTCTAGATCATTTATTTCATCAACAGATTTCATACTTAAGCGTTTTAAATAATCAACAATATCAGCATCAGGAGTATTTACCCAGAATTGATAGAATTCATAAGCATTAGTACGCTCTACATCTAGCCATATATTTTTACCTTCTGATTTACCGAATTTAGAGCCATCACTTTTTGTGATTAATGGTGAGGTTATTCCAAATACTTTAGCTTCTTCACCTACGGCTTTTCTAATCAATTCTATGCCAGTAGTTAAATTACCCCATTGGTCAGAGCCGCCAATTTGAACTTCACAATTATAATTTTTATATAGATGTAACCAGTCTAAAGCTTGAAGAATTGTATAACTAAATTCAGTATATGAAATACCAGATTCTAATCTTGTTTTAATAGTATCTTTTTGTAGCATATAAGCTATATTAAAAAGCTTTCCATAATCTCTTAGATAATCTAAAAGATTCATATCTCCTAGCCAATTATTATTGTTTTCCATAATTGCAGCATTATCACCTTCAAATGATAAAAAATGTGCTAATTGTTTTTTAATGCATTCAGCATTATGTAATACTTCTTCATGTGTTAATAATTTTCTTTCAGTTGTTGGTCTAGGATCTCCTATCATTCCTGTAAACCCACCGCATAAAGCAATTGGCTTATGGCCTTCATTTTGATAACGGCGAAGTAGGATAATCTGCTGTAAATGACCAACATGAAGTGAATCTGCAGTTGGATCAAAACCACAATATACAGTTGTACTACTTTCTAATCTTTTTTCTAAATTTTCTAAATCTGTAACATCTTTCACTAATCCTCGCCATTTTAATTCATCTAAAAATTTCATATACTTTCATCCTCCAAAATAAAAGCGTCCATCTAAGGACGCTATAAGCGCGGTACCACCTTAGTTCATCTTACGATGCCCTCATCTTGCCTTTAACGCAGGCGTATACGACTAATCTTTTCAATTAGTTACTCCCAAGTGTAATTCATTTATATCTTAATTAGTTTTTTCACCATCCAAACTATCTCTATATTTATTAATATATAAATTACTAATCTTGTTCAACGCACATTAATTTTAGCATGAGCCATTAATAAGTCAATTATGCGTTGTTCCTCTTGGTGTAAATAAATATGACAATTCAATCATATCATCTACTCCTTCATCATCATTTAGCATCTTTGTCATAACTCGCATTGATACAGCTCCTAAATCATATGAAGGAATTGAGAAACTAGATATCTGTGGACGCATCATTGAATTATATTTAGTATCAATAACACAAACTACTTCCATATCATCTGGAACACTCAAGCCATTATCTCTAGAAGCATTAATAATAGCCATAGCTTGCGAATCTCTATATCCAATCATCAAATCATATTTATGATTTTTCAAATACTTAGTTAGAAATGAATATGATGTTCTGGCATCGCTAGGTATGCTAATAAAGCCATTAAACTTTTTACCTTTAGCTTTAAATGCTTTTTCACATCCTTTAACCATTTGGCTAGTAGCTCTTTGATTCTTACGATCTTCAATAATGGCAATATTATCTTTACCTTCCTCTAAATATTTAGCAGTTAATTCATATATTGCTTTTTCAATATCTGTATATACACTAGCTAATTTTTCTCCTTGTAAAGAGCTACCAATAATAACAATAGGAATATGATATTTCGTTAATTCTTCAATTTCTGGTAAATCATCTCTATCATTATAAAGAATCACGCCATCTACATGAGATTTAATAATATCTTCAATAATTGATTTTAAATCTGTTATACCAGCAGTGATGGTATGAAGCATAATATTATATTTATATATTTTTGCAACATCAATTAAGCCATTAATAATTTGCCCAGTATATGTAAAACTAGCTTCAGGCACAATGACGCCAATAGTAGTTGTTTTTTGTAAAGCTAGACCTTGAGCAATTGCATTTGGTTTATATCCTAATTTTTCAACAGCATCTTGAACGCGATCTCTAGTTTCACTTTTTACAACATTTGAACCATTGATTACTCTTGAAACAGTCGCTAAAGAAACGCCAGCTTCCTTGGCAACATCATATATAGTTACTCTTTTCATAATGAGCTCCGTTTCTATTCTTTATTCTTTGTGCTGTTTATAAAATCATTTACAGTTTCTAAAGCTTTATTAGCAACATTAGTTGTAGTATCTTTAACCTTATCTAAAGCATCATGTACTTCTGGCTTTTTGATAAATTCATCTACATTTTCTTTTAAAGGTTTAATTGCTTCACCTAAATTTGTAGTAACTTCTTTAGCTTTTTCTCCTGCAACATTGGCAAAATCTTTTAGGCTATCACCAGCCTTATCAGCTACATCACCAACTTTTGGATTGCTCTTTAATTCATCAACCTTTTCTTTGGCAATACTTACTGCTTTCATCGCATTCTTTTTAATAAAATCTAAAGAATTCTTTAATTTAGGATTATCATTAATAACTTTTGTAGCTGATTCTTTAATATTATTAAAAGAATTATCTAATGTAGTTTTTGCAGTTTCTTTTAAATCTTCAACTTTAGGACTCTCTTCTTCATTAGTAAAAGTTGGAATAGAAACACTATCTTCATTAGTATCTTCCATTTCATCTCCTAAAGCTTGGATTTTCTTTCTTAAGCTTTCTACATTTTTTTCAATTAGATCAATAGGCTCTTCATCACCAACTAAATCATTATTATCCAATAATTCATCTTTATTATTATTTTCAGACATTTTCAGCATCCTCCTTTAACAATTCCTCAGCTTCATCTAAGTCAATGACCATTTCTTCTTTTTTAAACTTTTCTTGTACATAACCTTTTAAATTATCAATATTTTCATTCGCAAAATCTGCTGCTTTATCTAAAGCATCACTAGTTTTATCATGTACTTTATCTAATGAATGACTATATTTAACTACTGTATCTAATGGGGCTTGTACTTTTTCAATACTTTTATCAACAAGCTTTAATGTTGGATCGAGCCCTTTTACAGTAGAAGAAAGACCATCAATTAATTTCCATAATTTTACTAATAATATTGCAAGAAAAATCAAAACTAATGCAGCTAATATTGGCATTATCTGATTAGCCAAATTAGCAGATGCAATAATAAACTCATCCATAATATAGTATCTCCTTAATATTATTATATATATAATGTAAATTTTTTCAATAATAATGGTAG
>CACZTC010000168.1 GCA_902784015.1 uncultured Erysipelotrichaceae bacterium
AGGAGTCGAACCCGCAACCTCCTGGTTCGTAGCCAGACACTCTATCCAGTTGAGCTATCGGCGCATTCGCACTCCAAAATCAGTGCCTAATAACTTTATCAAACTATGCGTAACTTTGCAAGAGAAAATATAGACTTATATTTTGATAATTCTTATAAAACGCCTTTTAGCCTTCTTACTCTTATTACCCCATCTATTTCTAATAGTTTTTCTTTTGTATTACTTGGCATCTTTTTTGAAATATCTAATAAAGTAAATGCATATTCTCCTTTACTTTTATTAGCTAAATGTTCAATATTTAATTCATTTTTACCAAAGAAAGTTGTAATTTGTGACAACATATTAGGAATATTTTTATGTAATATAGCGATACGTGCTACTGTATCACAGACACCTGCTTGAATAGTTGGAAAATTAACAGAATTAGTAATATTACCATTATCTAAATAATCTTGTAATTCTTCAGCTGCCATAATTGCGCAATTATCTTCCGCTTCTTCTGTTGAAGCACCTAGATGCGGTAAGACAATCGTATTTTTAAATGTTGCATTTATTTCATTAGGAAAATCAGTTACATATTTATTGACTTTACCATTATCTAAATATTCTTTTAATGCTTCTTCATCAACCAATAAATCTCTTGAAAAGTTTAATATTTTTACGCCATCTTGCATCTTTTCAATAGCTTCTTTATTTATTAGTTTTGTGGTAGCTTCAAGTAAAGGTACATGAATAGAAATATATTCTGAATTCTCAAATAATTCATCAATACTATTTGCTTGTTTTACCATTGGGCTAAGATTCCATGCTGACTTTACTGACATATATGGATCATAACCATATACTTTCATACCTAAAGATATACATACATTAGCTACTAATACACCAATAGCTCCTAAACCAATAACCCCAATACTCTTACCATAGATTTCATGGCCTGCGAAATTCTTTTTAGCGCTTTCTGCATCTTTGGCAATATTATTATTATCTTTATTATCTTTAACCCATTCATTACCACCAATTAAATCTCTAGAAGATAATAATAAACCTGCCAAAACTAATTCTTTTACTGCATTAGCATTAGCCCCTGGTGTATTAAAGACTACTATACCTGCTTCTGAAGCTTTATCTAAAGGGATATTATTCACGCCTGCTCCAGCCCTTGCGATTGCTCTTAAGCCATCAGGAAAGTCTAAATCGTGCATATTAGCAGATCTTACTAATATGCCTTGCGCTTCATTAATATCTTCAGTTAAGCTATAGCCTTCTCTAAAAGAATTTAATCCTAATTCTGATATTTTATTTAAACAATATATTTTTCTATCTGCTAACATTATCTATTCTCCATTTCAAATTCTTTCATAAATTTAACTAAAGCTTCTACACCTTCTTTAGGCATCGCATTATATAAAGAAGCTCTCATACCACCTACACTTCTATGCCCTTTTAAATTCTTAAAGCCTTTATTATCAGCTTCTGATATAAATTTCTTATCTAATTCCTCATCGCCAGTAATAAAAGGTATATTCATTAATGATCTATCTTCTTTTCTAACAGTTCCTTTGAATAAATTAGATTCATCTAAGAAGTTATATAAGATTGCAGCTTTTTCTTCATTCATCTTTTTCATTACATCTAAGCCACCTAAATCCTTTAACCATTCAAAGACAAGACCGCAAATATAAATATTGAAACAAGGAGGTGTATTATATAGAGAATTATTATCTGCATGTGTTTTATATTTCAACATTGTTGGTGTGCCTTCTAATACATCATCTCTTATTAAATCATCGCGTATAATCACAATCGTCACGCCAGAAGGACCGACATTTTTTTGTGCTCCGCCCCATAAGATGCCATATTTAGATACATCCATTGGTTCTGATAGTAACATTGAAGATACATCAGATACTAAATCCTTACCTTTAGTATTAGGTAAATTCTTAATCGTAGTTCCATATATTGTATTATTTTGACAAATATAAACATAATCAGCTTTTTCACTAATATCTAAATCACTAAGGTCAGGTATATAAGAAAAATTCTCATCCTTACTTGAAGCAACTATATTAACTTTGCCATATTTACTAGCTTCTTCGCTTGCCTTCTTAGCCCACTGTCCCGTCAAGATATAATCAGCTTCACGATTAATCATTAAATTTAGTGGTACCATCGCAAATTGGGTATGCCCACCACCTTGTAAAAATAAAACTTTATAATTATCTGGTATCTGTAATAGATCTCTAAGATCACTTTCAGCTTTATTTAAGATATCTTCAAAAACCTTAGAGCGATGACTCATTTCCATTACTGACATACCACTATCTTTATATTCTAATAATTCTTCTTGAGCTTTTTTTAATACTGCTTCTGGCAAAACTGCTGGACCAGCACTGAAATTAAATACACGCATAATCTATCTCCTATATTTTGTTTTATATTATACATCTTATTACCAAATAAAATTGCTAGATTTTTAAGAA
>CACZTC010000169.1 GCA_902784015.1 uncultured Erysipelotrichaceae bacterium
TCTATCTAAAGCTTTAAGACCATTACCAGAAAAGTTCCATGGCTTAACAGATATTGAAGAAAGATATCGTAGAAGATATGTTGATTTAATCATGAATGAAGATTCAAGAAGTGTCGCTATATTAAGACCTCAAATCATTTCATGCATTAGAAATTATATGAATGATCAGGGTTTTACTGAAGTAGAAACCCCTATTCTTTCTACCTTATTAACAGGAGCTAGTGCTAGACCATTTATCACTCACCATAATACGCAAGACTTAGATATGTATTTAAGAATAGCTTTAGAATTACCATTAAAAAGATTATTAGTTGGTGGAATGGAAGCTGTTTATGAAATTGGTAGAGTCTTTAGAAATGAAGGAATGGATCCAAACCATAATCCTGAATTCACTTTAATGGAAGCTTATTTAGCCTTCTCTAATTTAGAAGGAATGATGGACTTAACAGAAGGAATGTTTAAGACCATCGCTAAAGAAGTAACTAATAAATCTACATATAAATATAATGGTCACGAAATCAATTTAGATGGTACATGGGCTAGAGTATCTATGACAGAGGCTATCAAAGAAAAAACAGGTATCGACTTTAGAAGCATTAATGATTTAGATGAATGTTTAAAGCTAGCTAATGAACATGAAATTGAATTAGAAGAGCATGAAAAACAATACGGGCATATCATCAATAAATTCTTTGAAAAATATGTAGAAGAGACGCTAATCCAACCTACTTTCTTATATGGTCATCCAGTTGAGATATCCCCTCTTACAAAAAATGAAGAAAATGATCCTAGATTTGTGCAAAGATTTGAATTATTTATTGGTGGTAATGAATTTGCGAATGCCTATACAGAATTAAATGACCCAATTGTACAATTAGAAAGATTCGAAGAGCAATTAAAAGAAAAGAATCTAGGTAATGAAGAAGCTAATGATATAGATATTGATTTTATTGAAGCTCTAGAATATGGCATGCCTCCTGCAGGCGGTATTGGTTATGGCATAGATAGATTATGTATGTTATTTCTAGAACAAGAATCTATTCGCGATGTATTATTATTTCCTACAATGAAGCCTAG
Organism: uncultured Erysipelotrichaceae bacterium; assembly: GCA_902784015.1. Lineage (GTDB taxonomy): Bacteria > Bacillota_I > Bacilli_A > Erysipelotrichales > Erysipelotrichaceae > Bulleidia. The sequence continues at coordinate 1,078 of CACZTC010000169.1, forward strand.
AAATGAAAATGACTGATAAATAAAGGGGTTTAGAGCAATTGCTGACAAAACTTACACCCAATTTACACCCATTTATTTGGAAGGGAATACAAATCACAGCTTAAACGGCTATGATTTTTTTGTTTATTAGTGACATTATTCTTTAAATGATTTCAAAAATATTTTAGTATCGGTGTCAGAATTTTATATCAAATCGTCTAGCAACAAGAAATCTTTAAACTTAATATGTTCAACGGTACTTGTAGAATAATCAATATCATCATTTGTAATGATGATTTTTTTAATTGAATTATCTAATTTATCAAATGCAGAAAATTCTCTTTTATATGCTTTTTCTTCAACAACACTATATGCAACTTGAACTAAATATGTTTTTCCATTTTTTGATACACGGAAATCTATTTCTTTTCCATTATTATTAAAAACTGTAACTTCATAATCCCTATAAATTAGTTCATTATAGATAATGTTCTCTAGGTTGTGTGTTAAATCATATCTGTTTTCAGATGCTCTTAAACTATTAAAAGAAACATCTTCATCATATATTTTGTAATAATAATTTAGTTTTGATTTTGATTTTGAAGAATATAAAGAAACATTTTTTATGACATAAGCTTCTTCTAAATATGAAATATATTTAATAATCGTTGGAATCGAAACTGTGACATGTTGTGATTTCATATAATCATAAATGGATCGAGCACTTATTTTTCTCGAGTTACAAACCAACACATAATCCACAACTCTTTCAAATATATCTTTCTTTCTTATGTTGTAGCGATTTTCTAAATCATTATAAATAATAGTATCATTCAAATCGCTTAAATATGTTTTGAGACTATCTAAACTTTCATATTCAATTGAAGCAGGAAAGCCACCCCAAACTAAATAATCCGCCGGGCTATAATTCCTCTTTAATTGATTTGCGTATTCCTTAGCTTCTTTATATATAAACGGCCTTACTTCAAAAGATATATATCTTCCTGATAGTTCTTTTGTGAATTCTCTTGATAATAATTTTGAATTACTACCTGTAATAAATATTGAACAATTTTTTAATCTTAATGTTCTGCATGCTTCATTCCATCCATCAACGTTTTGTACTTCATCTAAAAAGACATACAGTTTTTCATCTTTTATTTGTTTTTCTACATAACTAATAAGAATATCTGCATTTGAAATCTCTTTTCTATTCTTTCTGATTTCAAAATCTATAAAAAGACATTTCTTGTTACTCTTTTCTAATTCTTCCATTATTTGTTTCATAATTACAGACTTTCCTGATCGACGGATACCTGTAACTATTTTGATTAAATCACTGTCATAGAAAGGTCTTATTTTAGATATATAATGTTCTCTTTTTATCATGAGTCTTTCTCCTATTATTTGTAATCACTCATATTATACTTTACAATTTTTTAGCAATCAATATTATTGTAAATTATTATTTTACAATAAATTCATTATTGGTAATATCGTCAAATAGATAACGCTAAATAAAAAACCGTTAAATTTATGCATTACTATTACTAATTGATATATTTTTAATAATAAATGTGGATTTCATTTTCCTACAATGAAGCCTAGAGATTAGAATGTTAAAAAAACTGCAATCTATTGGCAATTGCAGTTTTTATTCTGTTTTTATATTGATTTAGTAGTTATAAAACAATATAATAATTATGCAAATATCTAATCATATTGGATATTTGCGTAGGTGATTGTATGATAAAAAGACATATTAAAAAACAAATAGATGAGGCTATCAAACATTTTCCTGTTGTCATATTAACTGGTCCAAGACAAGTTGGTAAATCAACGTTAATACGAGAAGAATATGAAGGCAAAGGTTATTCATATATTTCTTTAGATGATGTAGCAAATAAAGCTTTTGCAAAAAGTGATCCAAAAACATTATTGGACATCAATAATTATCCTTTGATTATTGATGAAGCACAAAAAGCACCAGAACTATTTCCGGAAATAGAAAGAATAGTTAATGAAAGCAGAATAAATCGAGGAAATAAAAAATCTGCTGGGTTATTTATTTTGACCGGTAGTACTAGACACATGCTATTAGATAAAGCCGAAGAATCGTTAGCGGGAAGATGTGCAATCATAACGATGTTTCCACTTAGTTTAAGTGAAATACTAAATAGAGATTGCAAAGTATTATTTGAAGATATTAAATCAATAAATAAGCGAAGTGAAGAAGCTAATATAAAATATGACAATATTTATAAATATATTGTTAGAGGTTTTTTACCATTGTTATATGATGATAAAAAGATGAATTCTTCTACATTTTATTCTGCATATGTTACAACTTATATGGAA
>CACZTC010000170.1 GCA_902784015.1 uncultured Erysipelotrichaceae bacterium
AAGTAAAAGAAAGAGCTGCTAGAGAAGGAATTAATCCTGCTACTGGCGAAAAGATTAAAATAGCTGCTAGTAAATCTCCAAAATTCAAAGCTAGCAAGGCATTAAAAGATCTAGTTAAATAAAAACTAAATAAAGTAGACTTAATGAATAGTCTACTTTTTTATTTTACAAAATTTATAGATAACAATTAATAAGTATATTAATAAATAGAATAAAAGGGATTTAATTAATATATAAGTAATATAATGCACATTTACAATAACTTCGCATAATGTATGTTATACGATTTATTTATTATGCTATTTATCACTGTTTTTGTCCCCTATATCTAGATCTTCACTTAAACCTGGATGATACTTATTATATGCATCAAATATTTGTTTATTTTGAATATGTGTATATATCTCAGTTGTAGATATATTGGAATGTCCTAATATTTCTTGAATAGAGCGTAAATCAGCGCCATTCATCAACATATGAGTAGCATAACTATGTCTTAATTTATGTGGTGTAATATGCTTTTTAAAGCCTAATTCTATACATTTCTCCTGTAATTTTAACTCAATTGACTTTGGTGTTACTTTTCTACCAAATTTATTAATAAAGAATAGATTTGTTTTGTTTTTTAAAAATATAGGTCTTATTATATCTCTATATTCTTTAATTAATTGTATAGATCCTTTAGGAATAGGTACTATCCTCTCTTTGTCCCCCTTTCCTAATATTCTTAATTTACCTGCATCTAAATCTACACGATTTAATGTTAAATTAGATACTTCAGATATTCTTAATCCACATGAATAAATAGTTTCCATTATTGTGTGATATAAGATTTCAGTACTATCTTTATTATCAAAACTAGCCATTAAGGCATTTATTTCATCAATTGTGCAATATACTGGTAATGATTTTATTCCCTTATGAACACTTAGATTAACACTAGGATCTTTTTCGTTATACATAAAAGCTAAATATGAATGAAAAGATCTGATACTAGCTGCCATTCTAACTAATGAATTGCTGGCTTTATCTCTAGCTTGGATATTAATAAAATCTTCTATAATTTGATATTTAATCTTATTTGTATCATGTATATTTAATTCTTCTAAATATTGTAAATATTGTAAAAGATCTTCTTTATAAGAAGTTACAGTTCTTTTACTCTTACCTTCATTTACATCTATATGTATTAGGTAATTATTTATAGCGTCATTAATCTTCATTATTATTTATTATACTACTTGCACGAATAAATCCTTTTAATCCTAATTGATTATTCAAATCATCAATTATATTATCAGTTTCATATTTATTATATTCTTCAGCATTAAAGAGATTATAGTTAAATTCTTCAAAATCTTTCATTGATATTCCTATTAATCTAACTGGTTCACCTTCATCCCAATATTCATCAAATAATTTTATTGCTTCTAAAAATATATCTTCACTACTATAAATTGCTTTTCCTTTAATCTTATTAGATCTAGTTATATTTCTAAAATCATAATAACAAATCCTTAAAGTTATATGCTCTGCACTTTTATCTTCATAGCGCATTCTTTCAGATAATCTTTTAGATAATTTACGTATAATTCCTTTTAATTCATCATAATCATTTATATCATCTAAAAATGTTTCTGATATTCCAATACTTTTTCTTGAATATTCAGTTATTAATTCGCTATCATCTTTGCCATAACATCTATTGATTATATCTTCTAAATGATTACCAAGTATTTCTTGTAAATCAGCTTTATTTTTATAATTTGCTAAATCACCAATAGTATTTATATTTAATTCTTTTAAAAATGGTACTGTTTTATTACCTATGCCTCTTAATTCGCCAATATCTAAAGGCCACATCTTTTCTTCGACATCTCTAATTCTTAATACTGTTATACCCATTGGCTTTTTCATATCAGAAGCCATCTTAGCTAAAAATAAATTAGGCCCTATACCTATTGAACATGGTATTCCAACTTCTTTTAATATACGTCTTTGAATATGCCAAGCTAAATCTAATGGTTTTTCGAATTTTAGAATAGCTTCACTCATATCTGCATAACATTCATCAACAGAAGCCTGTTCTACTAATTTTGTATAAGATTTAATAATATTAATAAATTGTTTAGATAATTCATAATAATATGAATAATGCCCTTCTATTATTATTAAATCTTTACATAAGCGCATTGCCTCCCCTATTGGCATAGCGCTATGAATTCCATATTTTCTAGCTTCATAACTAGCTGTAGAAACAACACTACGTCTAGTAAAACCAGATACAACTAAAGGCTTTCCTTTAAGAGTTGGATCTAATAAAACTTCTGCATTTGCATAAAAGGCATTTAAATCTATATGAAAATATACATGTGCCATTATATTTGATTCCTTTGGTATAACTCTTTAGCTGCTTTTAAAGAAGCTTCAGTTATTTTACCAGTAGATATTAAAGCTAATTCTTCAATTATTTCATCTTTATTTAGATTATTAACTGTTGTATATACCTTATCTTTTATTGATGATTTATCAACTTTATAATGATAATCTGCGCATGAAGCTACCTGAGCTAAATGAGTAACAGAGAATACTTGAGTATTATTAGCTAATTCTTTCATCTTGTGGCCTATTTCGCTTGCAATCCTACCACTAACACCTGTATCTATTTCATCAAATATTATTGTTTCTATGCCTTGTAAATTAGTAAATATTACTTTTAAACCAAGCATTAGTCTACTAAGTTCACCACCACTAGCAGTTTTATTTAATGGCTTTAAATTCTCATCTTTATTCATTGATATAAAGAATTCAATACCATTATTACCATCTTGTGATGGTTCATTTTTTTCTGAAACATTTGTTTCGAATTTAGCTTTATCTAAGCCTAAATCTTTTAGATGTTTTATTATTTCTTTATCTAATTCTTTAGCTTTATTCTTTCGTATTTTAGTTAAATCTTTAGCCACTTTAGTATATTTATCAAGAGCTTTATTAATTTTTGTATCTATATTATTTAAGAATTCTTGTTTATTATTGTAATAATCTATTTTCGCTTCTAATTCACTTTTTAAATTTAATATACCTTCAATATCAGTATTATATTTTCTTTTTAATTTTTGAATTAAAAATATTCTTTCTTCCATTTTATTAATTGAATCTTCACTAAAATCAAAAGTTGATAAATATGATTGTAAAGATGATATAGCATCATCTATTGCATAATATGAATCATTAATACTAGTTTTAATTACATCAAATGTATCATCTAAATTAGATGTTTTATTATTAATTTCAAATAAAGATCCACTAATATTATCTTGATAAAGTGTAATAATATCATTCATATTATCAAATGATTTTTTAACTGCTTTATATTCTTTTTCTTTTTCTTCTAATTCAATATCTTCACCAATTCTTAAATTGGCATTATTTATTTCATTTATTTGATAATTAAAATATTCTAAATCACTTTCATTAAATGTATTATTTAATACTTCATTCTTTTCATCTATTAATGCTTTATAATCTTTATAAGCATTATTAACTTCATTTAATAAATCATTATCATTTGCATATTTATCTAATAGCTTTATATGATTATTTGCGTTTAATAAATAGGCATTATCTCTTTGATTATGGATATCTATTTGATTTTTCAAAGCTTCTTTCATTAATGCTAAAGTAACAATGCGATGATTAATGCGACTATTTGATTTACCATTAATCATAATCTCTCTAGTAAAGATCATTTCATCTTCAATATCAAAGCCAGCTTCTTCTAATACCTTTTTCGCATTATCATCTTTACTAATATCAAAATTACCTTCAATAATCGCTTTATCTTTATTTTTCATTATTAATGAAGTATTAGCTCTTTCGGAAGATAATAAAGATATTGCATCAATCATTATTGATTTACCAGCGCCAGTTTCACCAGTAAAAACACTAAAGCCATTATTAAAACTTAATGATAATTCTTCAATTAAAATAAAATCTTTTATATATAGATTCTTTAACATATTAAACAGATAACTCCTTCATGATAGTATCTAAGACATTAGTCGAATCAATACCTAATTCCTTGCGCAGCTGTCTTATACTACCCTGCTTAATATATAGATTATTTAAACCAAATATCCTTATATTTTTATTAATATTATTGTCATTTAGATATTTTAATATAATACTAGATAAGCCACCCTGACTCATATCACCTTCAACTAAATAAATATTTTTGTTGGCAGATATTATATTATTCAAAATACTAGAATCAAGTGGTTTGAAATAACGACAATTAACTATTGTAATAGGTAAATTATTATTAACTATCTTTTCTAATAAAATATTTACATCATCTCCATAAGTTAAAAGATATGCTTTATTATCTACTTTATCATTTAATAATTCCCATGAGCCTATTGGTAATTCTTCATAATTACCAATATTATTTTTTATAATAGTTTTTGGATATCTAATCGCAAAAGGATGATTTTGTTTAAAAGCTGTATATAATAGATTTCTTGTTTCATTAGCGTCTTTAGGTTGGGCTATTATCATATTTGGTAAAGGTAATAATATACCTAAATCAAATACACCATGATGTGTTTCGCCATCTTCCCCTACTAAACCAGCATGATCAATTCCTATCACAACAGGAAGATCCATTCTACATATATCATGATTGATCTGATCATAAGCTCTTTGTAGGAAAGAGCTATATATACATAAGAAAGGTTTTTTACCATTTATTGCTAATCCAGCTGCAAATGTTGTAGCATGCTCTTCGGCAATGCCACAATCAAAGCTGCGTTTTGGAAATTTCGCGAAAAAAGAATTTAATTCAGAGCCCTGTATCATGGCTGGCGTAATAGCTACAATATCTTCATCTTTTATAGCTAAATCAATTAATGTATCATTAACTAATTTGGCATAACTAATATGATTTTCAGGTATTGATTTTTTGATTTGACCAGTGCTTATATCAAAGCTACCTACTCCATGCCACTTCCCTTCTCTATCATTTTCGCATGGTTTATATCCTTTACCTTTTTTTGTGGCAATATGTACAACAATAGGTCCATCATGTTCTTTTGCTACATTTAATACACGTATTAATTCTTTAATATTATGACCATCTATTGGTCCAATATAATCTATATTAAATTCTTCAAAAATGCCTCCATCAATGACAATATTTTTAAATGAATCTTTAACAGTTTTTAAGCCAGTATATATTGTTTGACCAACATTATTATTAATAAGATTCTTACGCATACCAGATTTAATTCCAGTATAAGTTTTAGATGTTCTTAATCTTGAAAAACCATTATTTAAAGCACCTACATTTTTAGATATAGACATATTATTATCATTAAAAATGATTATCATTTTTGATTGTGAAGTGCCAATTTGATTCAAGGCTTCTAAAGACATACCAGAAGCCATTGCGCCATCGCCCACTACTGGAATTACTTCATAATTTTCATTATTTAAGTCACGAGAAATAGACATACCTAAGGCAGCACTTAAAGCAGTAGAACTATGACCTGCTTCCCATACATCATGAATGCTTTCATTTCTTTTTTGGAAGCCACTTAAACCATTATATTGTCTTAAAGTAGAAAAATCTTTTGCCCTACCAGTTAATATTTTATGTGTATAACATTGATGGCCAACATCAAAAAATATTTTATCTTTTGGTGAATTAAATACATAATGTAAAGCGATAGTTAACTCAACCACACCTAAATTACTAGCTAGATGTCCACCAGTTTTAGATACGGAATCAATAATAAAAGACCTTATGTCATTAGCTAAGGTATTTAATTCAGATATATTTAAATGCTTAATATCATTTGGTTCTTTAATATTTATGAGATCCATTTATACCTCCATATTTAGTTATGTCTTTCTCTTATTGTGGAAATTGTTTCCAAGATATAAGAAGAATCGAAACTTTGGATCCCCTTAATCAATTCGATACTAGAATCATAATAAGAATTCATGAAACTAGTAGCTTTTTCTATCCCTAATAATGATACTACACTAACCTTATTATTGGTAATATCACTTGTACTTTTACCTAAGGTTTCACTTGTTTCAGTAACATCTAAAATATCATCTTGAGCTTGAAAAGCTAAGCCTAAATTATAACCAACTGTTTCCCAGATACTAATATCATCATATTTATTAGCTATCGTGGCAGCCATCATTAATGGTGCTTTTAATAAACAACCTGTTTTTAATTTATGTATTATTATTAAATCATCTAAGTCAGTTATACCTTCTATCTCATCTATATCTAATTGTTGGCCAAGTATCATTCCATTAGCTCCTGCATTAGTCGCTAATATTTCAATACATTTATTTTTAATTGATTGATCTATATTACTTTTAGCACATATATTAAAAGCTTCAGTTAATAATGCATCCCCTGCTAATATAGCTGTTGCTTCATCAAATTTCTTATGATT
>CACZTC010000171.1 GCA_902784015.1 uncultured Erysipelotrichaceae bacterium
ACTAGCATTTTTCATTCTTTGATTAAGCCATTCATCATAGATGATATGATAAGAGCCAACTAAGCCAGCCAAATTAAATGTTTTAGATGGAGCATATAGAGCGATAGTATGATTGCGCGCATAATTATTTATACTTTGAAGTGGTATATGTGAATGTTTATATAATGTTAAATCTGACCATATTTCATCACTAATAATATATATATTATGCTTTTTAAATATATTAATTGCCTTATTTAATTCTTCATTAGTAAATACTCTGCCACAAGGATTATGAGGATTACATATTATGGCTACTTTAATATTATTTGTGATTATTTTTCTTTCCATATCTTCATAATCCATACACCATTTATTATCTTTTTTAATGAGTGGTGAATGGATAAGCTTATATCCCGCATTATTGATAGACATAGTAAAACCAATATATGTAGGTGAATGTACTAAAATAGGATCACCATGATTACATAAAATACTCAAAGCGGATATTAGCCCACCTAAGACACCATTTTCATATCCAATATTTTCTTTCTTTAAATTAGTGACACCATTTCTATTTTTTTGCCAGGAAATGATAGCTTTATAATATTCTTCGCTTGGCATGAAATAACCAAAAGTAGGATAATTCAATCTATCTTTAATAGCTTCTAGAATACTAGGACAAATAGGATAATTCATATCTGCTACCCACATTGGAATAACATCGAAGCCTTCTTTCCTTTTTACTTTATTAAAATCTCCTAGATAATGATAAGGAGCATCAACAGCTAAAGCATCATGGTCTTTTCTATCTAAGATTGTTTCAAAATCATATTTCATATATGGAAATCCTTTCTTAATTCATCTTCAACAACTATTATTTCTTTAGTAATAGGGTGAGGTATGATAACTTTATAAGCCCATAAACCCATATAAGAAATAATATCATCTTTAATACCATATAATGGATCATTAATAATAGGATAATTCTTTGAGGCAAGATGAACTCTAATTTGATGTGTTCTGCCTGTTTCTAATTCACATTCGAATAATGAATAACCATTCTTACTATTAATACAAGTTACCTTAGTTATAGCTTCTTTCCCGCTTTTAGAAATAATATAACTGCCACTTTTATGACGATTACGGCCAATCTTTGAATTGATTATAAAAGAATGATTTATTCTACAAGAGCCTTTCACAATAGCTAAATAAAATCTTTTGATATCTTTATTCGCTATTTGTTGATCTAAAAGGGATTGGAAAAAAGATATTTTTGAATATATTACTAAGCCAGTAGTATCTTTATCTAGCCGATGAATTGGCCTAATAAAAGAAGATATATTATTATCCTCATAATATTTAGCTACTCTTGAGTTTAAACAATTATTATCATCTTTATCATGAATTATATAACCATGATCTTTATGAACGATTAATATAAGATCATCTTCATAAATAACTTTAATATCTTTATTAGATGGAATATAATCGATTTCTTCTTTTTCTAAATGAATAGTTATTAAATTATCTTCAATAACTATTTTTTTACTTTGAATCATTTTATTCTTATTATGTTTAGAAATATTAAATGCATCACAAAAATCATCAATAGAATTGAAGACATTTTCGATTTGGATGTAATCATTAAAAAGCTTATATTTCATAATCTATAAGAAAAGCCACATTAGTGGCTATTCATCTTCATCACTATCAGCATCCATTGACATGAAAGCTATGGTAGGTAATTCTCTATCTTCAGGATTTTCGGGATCGAAGAGGGTGGATCTAGATTTAATATCATCTAATAGATCATGTAATTCAACATCAGTTTAATCTTCATATTCATGAATTGTTTGAGATAAATTGATGGTTTGAGAATTAAATGGATCAACACTAACTTCATTAGTTGCATTAGTTAATTCAGAAAGGGTATTTTCAAAGCTTTCCAATTCCTTTTCTAAACTAACTTCTTCATTATCTTCAATTACTAATTCATCACCGAGATTATCTTCTTTTAGATCATCTATTGTATTTACAACGATAGTCGCTTCTTCATGAGGAAGTTCTTCTTCAGCCTCAGGTAATTCAATTTCTTCAACTGTATCAATAATGATAGTTTCTTCATTATTACCTAATTCTTCTTCGAGATTAACAGTATTATTTAATTCATCATTCGCACTGCTAACTCTATTTAATAATTCTTCTATTTCCATAGATAATTCATTAACATCTTCATCGCTAATATTATCTATATTCATAATATCTTCTTCGATATCTAATTCATTATTTGTATCTAAATCTTCTTCAGGCGTTAATGTTAGAACTATTTCTGATTCATTATTATCAACTACTGGTTCATCTTCATTTATATCTTCTACATCTATATTTATAGTATTTATATCATCTTCTACTTCTTCTAAAGATTCATTAACACTTTCTTCTATTTTTTCTTCATCACTTTCTTCTTGTAATTCTTTTTCGATATCTGTAGTGAACTTATCGAAGCCACTTTCGTCTAAATCCACAACATCTTCACTGACTTCATCATCTACTACTAATTCATCATTCTCTTCTTCAATGAAATCATTGATTTCTTTTTCGATATCAAATATATCTTCATTTTCTTTTTGAGGAGCTTCTATTACTTCTTCTTCATTAACTGTTTCTTCAATAGCTTCTTCTATATTGTGTTCTATATCTAAAGCTTCTTCTTTTTCATCTTCAACTATTTCTTGTTTAGGCGCTTCTATATTAGAGCCAGGATTAGCGAAAAGATAAGCATTAAAGTTTTGCTCGGTGGTATATTCATTAACAGAATCACTGATTAGTCTTCTTAATGGGTCTTCTTCTGGATATTCTTCTTCACTAGCTAAACGTACTAAATGAGCAGGTAAAGACTCTTTATATATTTCACCTTTTTCTAAAACATCATAAATAGTACGGTGCTTTTCACCACCAATTTGTAATTCTTCAAGAAAACGACAGCTTTTTTCATCTCCATTATTATCTAAATAAAAAGCTTCTTCTCCAATATATGGAGCTTCTGGATCTTCTGAATCAAGCCAACTTGCCCAATCTACATAAGCACTTGCTGGCTTATGGACAAGGGAATCAAAGAAATACTCTAATTGTTTTTGTGAGCACTTTATTAACCTTTCATAATTAGTAGCCATATGCTTTCTCCTTTACGCATAAAACACATTACTATTATTTTACAACAAAACTATTTCAGCTCCAAAACGCTAATACTCTCTACTAATGGAGTATTAGGGAATAAATCATAGGGAATAATAGTTCTTATATGATAATAATTATTTAGAATTTTTAAATTTTTAGCTAATGTAGCAGGATTACAAGAAACATAAATAATCTTTTTAGGTAATATATCTAAGATTGCTTCAATCATTTTTTTATCAAGGCCGCGTCGTGGTGGATCTACTAAAAGTATATCTATATAATTCTTTCTAGCTACTTTATATAAGCCATCACTTGCATCACTTAAAATATATTCAATATTATTAATATTATTTAATTTATTATTTTTAATGCCATCATTAATCGCATCAGCATTATTTTCAATCGCATATATATGCTTAGCTTTATTACTAGCCAATAAAGACATAGCACCAATGCCTGCATAAGCTTCAACTAAAATATTACATTCATCTATTTTGGAAATTGCCATTTCATAGAGCTTAATTGCTTCAAAAGTATTGAGCTGAAAGAAAGCAGCAGGGGATAAAGCTAATATTTTATCTTTAATATTTAATTGAATATAATCTTCACCATATAATTTTTTTATTTTACTACCAAATATTGCAGGAGTATTTTTAGTAGTATTAATAGATTGAAATATACCATCTAAGCCATCTATTTTAGCTAAATCATCGATACATTCTTTTGGGATTTTAGTATTAGATCCAGTGATTAAAGTTAATTGGGCATTATTAATATGTCTTATGACTATATATCTTATACCTTGTTTTGTTTTTTTATTATAAGCATCAATATTATATTCATTTAGGATTTTTAATATATCTTTTCTAATGATTTCGATTTCTTTTTTATGAACCAAACAAGAATCTATAGGTATAAAAGTATTAGAACCTGGTTTATATAAACCACTTACTAATTGATTATTGATCTTTTTAATTGGTAATTTACATTCATTGCGATAATTTAATTCTTCATCATTATGAATATTTCTTATTAATTTAGAATTTATTTTGGCATATTTATGAAGAGCTTCTTTTAATAAATCTTTTTTGATTTCTAATTGAGTAGGCCTATCCATAATCATTAATGGACAGATAGTACAATTATGATAATTAGGACATTTAGCTTCTCTTCTAGAAGGGGAGACTTCAATAATCTTATTCAATTTAGCTATTTTATAAGTAGATAAATCTTTAATAATATTTATATCTACTAATTCATCCTTTAAAGCCCCATCGCAAAAAGTAGGTATACCTTTATGGTAACCAATACCTTCACCATTGATACCTATCTTTTTAATTCTTAGTCTTACCATAAACCTACTAAAGAACTATCACTCACAAATGTTTCGATTCCATAAATAATATATATATCAGTATTATCTTGAATATATGGTGATATTGCATTATGGAAATAACGCAAATCAAAAATATCCATTTCACTATATTCACTAGCTAAATAAGGTAAGAGAATATGGGCATAGCTATCTTTGATGATGATAGCTTTTTTGCCATTATCTATATTTGATTTAATATTTACTTCTGTATGATTACCATCTAAATAATATGTATATTTATCTTTTTCTTTTAATCTATTTTCAAAGAAAAGAGAATTATATATTTCGCCATCTACATTTATTTCATAAGATATATCTTTATCGCTTATCATTTTATAGATACTATCTGGCATATTATTAAAAGATCCTGAGCGTGAATACATTGTGCCATAAAAAGAAGATGATACTTTTTCATAATCAAAAATATTAGCTTCTTTATTTAAAACATTATTTACTAAAGCTTCATAGCCTTTATAAGCACCAAGATGATTCCAATGATGGTCAGTCATATAATAATTATCACCATCACATAAAGAATCACTTATATCTATACAATTTATATTCTCACTCAATGAATATATCTTTTGGATTAATACTTTTTCATCAATATTAGTAGCTCCAAATGGCAAATAATCTTTATTGCCATAAGCAGCACCAGGAACTAATAAGAGATGTATTTCTATATTATTATCTTTAGCGAATTCATTAATATATTGGATATTATTTAAGGCTATATTCTCATCATAATTAATAAATTGATTGATAAGATGATTATCTTTCGCAAAATAAACACCATTATTTTCGATAGCTCCGCTCCACTTTAAAACATTAGATTTTATTTCTATCCATTTATCTCTGAAGCAGAAATGATCAGAGAAATATGTTTCAAATTCTGTATCAAATTCACCAAAGAAGATATTCTTCATAGTAGTAGCAGGAGCTTTAGCTAAATATCTATTCTCATTTTCAGAAAAATCTATTTTCTTAGTAAAAATATTTATTAGGAAAAAAGAAAATATAAAAACTAGGAAGATGATAGTTGTTAGTAATGAGGTAATCGAGTATTTTTTCTTTTCCATCTTTTCTCTCTTTCTAAAATCTAAAATATAAGAATGGATTATATGAAGCATCCACTATAAAAGCAGTACATATTACTAGTAATATTAAGACAAATATAGGTGCTAATTTCTTAAATGTTTCATTATTGAAAGGATTAAATCTTGTCTTAGCTATCGGTGTTGCTGCAATTAAAGCAACAATTAATAAGATTATATAATTACGAATAATAAATAAAGATATATCATTAGCTAAAGATGCTGTACCTATGCCAAACATCATACCTAAATAATGTAAACCTTCATTAAGATCAGTAAAGGCGAATAAAACCCAAGCTATAATTACTATAAACATTGTATATATATGAGAAATAATACTTGGTGTCTTCTTTAAATATTTTAATAAGAATAGCTTTTCGATAATTAATATAATGCCATAGAAGATACCCCATAAGACAAAATTCCAAGCAGCCCCATGCCAAAAACCAGTCAATAGCCAAACTACCATAATATTTATTATTTGTTTAGCTAAGCCATTACGATTGCCTCCTAGAGGAATATATACATAATCTCTAAACCAATAAGATAAAGACATATGCCATCTACGCCAGAAATCAGTAATACTCTTAGCGATATAAGGGTAGTTAAAATTCTCTAGAAAATCAAAACCTAGCATCTTACCTAAGCCTATAGCCATATCTGAATAACCAGAAAAATCAAAATAGATTTGGAAAGTATAGCCAATAATACCTAACCATGCAGTAATAAGACTAGTTTGCGTAGAGGATAAATTAGTAACGAAATCGAAGATCTGACCACAATTATTCGCAATCAATACTTTTTTGCTTAAACCAATCACAAATCTATATACACCACTCGCAAAGCCTTCAAGAGATAATAATCTTTCATTTAATTGTTTAGCTATATCTCTATATCTAACTATCGGTCCAGCGATTAATTGCGGAAACATTGTTACATAGGCACCAAAATTAATAACTGATTTTTGGACATCAGTATCAAATCTATAAATATCAATAGGATAAGATAAAGCCTGGAAGGTATAAAAACTAATACCAATAGGTAAGCTTATATTTAAAGGTTTTATGATATTTAAACCTAAATTATTTAGATTAGTTGCGAAAAAATCATAATATTTAAAGAAACCTAATAAGGATAAATTGAAGATAATACATAATATAAGAAAGAATTTAGCTTTCTTTCTGTTATCTGTTCGATATTTATTAATATAATTACCAAAGATCCAGTTAACAACGATTGAAAACATCATCATTAAGACATAAATTGGCTCACCCCAGCCATAAAAAAACAAGCTGGCTAATAATAACCATATATTTCTATATTTAATAGGAACTAAAAAATATATTAATAATACTATTGGTAGATATGCGAATAAAAAAGTTAAACTACTAAAAACCATTTATAACCTCAAATACCACATAATTATACAATATTAATACTTTAGATTAGGTCACAAAAGGCATTTTTATCAATTGATTATTTCTCTTTAAACACATAAAATATGTATAGAGAAAATTTAGGAGGGTAAAGGAATAATGAACAAATTATTAAAATCTTCTCTAGCAGCTTTATTAGCAGTTTCTTTATTCGGTTGTACTAATACTTCTTCTACTCCAAGCGAGGAGAAAAAGGAAGAAAAGACTGAAGAAAAAACAGAAGAAACTACTACTAATGATGGCGAATTTAAAATCGCTGTTGTAACAGACGTTGGTCAATTAATGGACAAAGGTTTCAACCAAGGTACTTACGAAGGCGCACAAGCTTATGCAGACGCTAATGGTATTCCAATGAAATACTATCAACCAGCTAATGGTGGCGACGCAACTGATAACGACAGAATTGACGCTATGAAACAAGCAATTGAAAATGGCGCTGAAATTATCGTTACTCCAGGTTTCTTACAAGCAACAGCTTTAGAAGCAGTAGCTAAAGAATATCCTGATGTTAAATTCGTATTCGTTGATGGTTGGGCTATGGGTTATGACAATATCACAGCTATCGTTTATAAAGAACAAGAATCAGGCTATTTAGCAGGTTATGCAGCAGTTATGGAAGGCTATACAAAATTAGGCTTTACTGGTGGTGGCGGCGGTAGCAACCCTGCAGTAAATCGTTTCGGTTATGGCTTTGTTCAAGGTGCAGATGCAGCAGCTAAAGAAAAAGGCGTAGATGTTGAAGTTAAATATTCTTATAAGTATGGTGAAACATTCTCTGCTTCTACAGAATTACAAACACAAATCGCTGGTTGGTATGCTGATGGCACAGAAGTAGTATTCTCTTGTGGTGGATCTATGTTCCAATCTGTATTATCAGCAGCTGCTGAATATGAAGATGCAAGAATCATTGGTGTAGACGTTGACCAATCAGGTGAATCTTCTAAAGTTATCACAAGTGCTGTTAAAGGTTTATCGGCTTCTGTTGAACAAGTATTAGGTCAATACTATGATGGCAAATGGGATGCTGAATTAGCTAATGTTGCTCAAAATTTAGGTGCAGCTGAAAACGCTACTGGCTTACCAGAAGATACATGGTCACTCACAAACTTCTCATTAGATGACTATAAAGCTTTATTAGGTAAGATAGCTAATGGTGAAGTTACACCAGATGCTAATGTACCAGATGATGCTAATAATGGTGATTGGCTAACTAACTTTGAAAAAGTTAAAGTAGTATTTGAATAATTTAACTGATCAATAATTATAGGAATGATGGTTTATCCATCATTCCTATGATTTAAAAAGGACATCAGTCCTTTATTTTTATATATATTTATAGACTGAATCTATATAAAAGTAATAGGACTGATGCAAGAAAGGATTACTTATGGAAGATAAACATAACGAAAGTGAATATATTATTGAACTAAGAAATATCACTAAAGTATTCCCTGGCATTATTGCCAATGACCATATAAATATCCAATTAAAAAGAGGAGAGATTCATGCTCTTTTAGGGGAAAATGGTGCAGGCAAATCAACTTTAATGTCAGTTCTTTTTGGTTTATATCAACCAGAAGAAGGGGAAATATTAAAAAATGGTGAAGTAGTTACTATTAATGATCCTAATGACGCAAATGATTTAGGTATTGGTATGGTGCACCAGCATTTTAAATTAGTTGATGTATTCACGGTATTAGAAAATATTATTTTAGGTGTTGAAACAACAAAGCATGGCTTCTTAAGTAAAAAAGAAGCGCGCGAAAAGGTTATGAAACTATCTGAAAATTATGGTTTAAATATTGATCCTGATGCTTTGGTAGAAAATATTACTGTTGGTATGCAGCAAAGAACAGAAATATTGAAGATGTTATATCGTGATAATGAAATATTAATCTTTGATGAACCAACAGCGGTATTAACTCCTCAAGAGATTACCGAATTAATGGCGATAATGAAAGGTTTAGCAGCAGAAGGTAAATCAATTCTTTTTATTTCTCATAAATTAAATGAAATTATGGAAGTTGCGGATAGATGCAGTGTTTTAAGAAAAGGTAAATATATAGGTACTGTTAATATCAAAGATACAACTAAAGAAGAATTATCTAATATGATGGTTGGCCGTGATGTTAAATTTGCGGTAGATAAAGATGAAGCTAAACCTAAAGAAACAATATTGAAGGTTACTAATTTATGTGTAGAAGATCCAATTCATAAAAAAGATGCAGTGCATAATGTTTCTTTGGAAGTTAGAGCTGGCGAAATTGTATGTATTGCGGGAATTGATGGAAATGGACAAACGGAATTTGTGCAAGGTGTTACAGGTCTAAGTCATGTTAAAAGTGGAACCATCGAATTATTG
This sequence comes from uncultured Erysipelotrichaceae bacterium, assembly GCA_902784015.1. Taxonomy (GTDB): domain Bacteria; phylum Bacillota_I; class Bacilli_A; order Erysipelotrichales; family Erysipelotrichaceae; genus Bulleidia. The sequence continues at coordinate 9,427 of CACZTC010000171.1, forward strand.
ATTGATGGCAAAATGGAAAATATAACTAAGAAATCAATCCGTTATAAGAATACTCATGGTATCTCTCATATTCCTGAAGATAGACATAAACATGGTTTAGTTTTGGATTACTCTTTGGAGCAAAATATGGTTCTACAAAGATATTTTGAACCTGAATTCCAAAATAATGGTTTTATCAATTTCAAATCAATTCGTACATATAGTGAAGACTTAATTGATCGCTTTGATGTTAGAAGTGGTCAAGGTCCTATTACTCAAGCTCGCTCTATGTCAGGTGGTAACCAACAAAAAGCAATTGTAGCACGTGAAATAGATCGTCAGCATAGCTTACTTATTGCCGTACAACCAACCCGTGGTTTAGATGTAGGCGCAATTGAATTTATTCATAAAGAAATTGTTAATAAACGTGATGATGGAGCAGCTGTTCTTTTAGTTTCACTTGAATTAGATGAAGTAATGAATTTATCAGATAGAATATTAGTTATGTATGAGGGTGAGATTGTTGGAGAACTTAATCCAAAAGAAACTAATGTTCAGGAATTAGGTTTATATATGGCAGGCGCTAAAAAGCAACAAGAGGGGGTGAATGATAATGAATAAAGGCGGATTCAAACAAGTTTTAGCTTCATTATTATGTATCCTCGGTGGTATTTTGGTAGGCTTTATTGTCTTATTACTATTAGCTACTTTTACTGATAGTATTTCTATTAGTGAAGCTATAAAAGGTATTTCAATTGTATTACGTGGACCATTTGCTAGTGGTAAAAATGCGATGTTCCAATTAGGTAATATGTTATTTAATGCAACACCACTTATCTTTACAGGTTTATCTGTAGCTATCGCATTTAAGACAGGCTTATTTAATATCGGTGCACCTGGTCAATATCTAATGGGAGCAATGGCTGCCTTATTAGTTTCATTATCTATCCCAAGTACAGTCTTACATCCAGCTATTATTTGGATATTAGCATTGTTAGCTGGAGCAATCATGGGAGCTATTTGGGGCTGCATACCAGGTTTCTTTAAAGCTGTTCTAAATGTTAATGAAGTTATTGTATGTATTATGACTAACTGGATTGCCGCTAATGTGGTGAGTTGGGTATTTAATGGTTCTAAATTCATTAATTATGCTGAAACAAAAATTAATTTTATTGTTAAAACAGAAACGAATAATATTGCCACACCAACCTTAGGTATGGATACATTATTCTCTGGTGGTTCAGTTAAATCATATATTGATATCAGTATATTCATTGCGATTGCGGTAGCTATCTTCTTATATATAGTTATGAATAGAACTGTATTTGGATATGAACTTAAAGCTTGCGGCTTTAATAAAAATGCATCTAAATATGCAGGTATGAATGAAAGAAGAAATATTATTCTTTCTATGGCTATCGCTGGAGCGCTTGCGGCAACTGGTGCTGCCTTATGGTGTTTGAATGGTCATCAAGACTTTAAGTGGGATACATATCAAACTTTACCAGCAGATGGCTTTAATGGTATTGTTGCTGCATTATTAGCTTCTAATAATCCAATAGGTGTAATTTTTAGCTCAATCTTCTTGAAGTATTTGAATGTTGGTGGCTCTAATCTAGCTGCTAATACATCATTTAATGAATATGTATCACAATTAATTATTGCGATGATTGTTTATTTCTCTGGTTTCGCTAGTTATATCACAAATATAATTGCGAATCGTAAAAAGAAAATAATAGAAGAGGATAGGGGGTAGATTATGGTATTCATATTACAAAAAACATTGATATTTACTATTCCATTACTAATTGTTGCCCTAGCTGGTATGTTTGCGGAACGTAGTGGTATTATCAATATCGCTTTAGATGGTATCATGATTTTTGGAGCCTTCATTGGTGCTGTTGTTGCATTATTCTTAAGAACGAATGTTTCATTCTTTGTTGATCATAATCAATTATTATTTATTACATGTATGATTGCAGCAGCGCTTGCTGGAGCTCTATTCTCATTATTATTATCATTCTCAGCTATTAAATTTAATGCTAACCAGACTATTGGTGGTACAGCTCTAAATTTATTAGCTCCAGCAATTGCCTTATTCTTAATCAAAGTCTTTACTTCTAAAGATCAATTAGAAATGGGTATGGCTTATGATACATTAGGTGGAAGACACGACTTCTCATATGTTATTACTAATGGGGAATTACCTGATATATTAAAAATATTCTTTGATAAGATGTATATCTCTACTTATGTATGCATAATTTTATTCATCATATTATCAATCTTTATTTATAAAACAAAAACAGGTTTAAGAATAAGATCTTGTGGTGAGAATCCTCAAGCAGCTGACTCTGTTGGTATCAATGTATATAAGATGAGATATTTAGGCACTTCTATTTCTGGTGCTTTAGCTGGCTTAGGTGGTTATGTTTATATTGCTACAGTCGCAAATGGAACAGCATCTGGAGCGGTTGCAGGAATGGGCTTCTTAGCTTTAGCTATCATGATCTTTGGTAACTGGCATCCAGTAGGCATAGCCTTTGGTGCACTTATGTTTGGTTTCCTTAAATGTTTAAGCGTTGTCTATAGTCAATTTGAATTCACTAAGAATTTAGGACTACCAATGTATTTCTATAATATTATTCCTTATTTGGCAGTATTAATTGTCTTAGCTTTCTCGGCAGGTAAATCAAGAGCACCAAAAGCAGAAGGTATACCTTACGATAAAGGATCTAGATAATAAGCAAAGGCTAGCAGTGCTAGCCTTTATTTTTTGTAAACAGTTTGATTGTCTGGGATAGAAGAAGTAATCCAAGCATTACCACCAATAATACAATTATTACCGATAATTGTATCGCCACCTAATATCGTTGCATTAGCATAAACGATAACATTATCTTTTATATCAGGATGACGTTTACCTCCTTTAATAGGATTACCATTTTCATCATTCTCAAAACTTTTAGCACCAATTGTAACACCTTGATATAGTTTGACATGATTTCCAATAGTAGCTGTTTCACCTATAACAATACCAGTGCCATGATCAATGCAGAAATGCGTGCCAATTGTAGCACCGGGATTAATATCAATACCAGTTTTTTCATGAGCATATTCAGTCATGATACGTGGTATTAAAGGTGTATTTAATTCTCTTAAAGCATGAGCTAAGCGATAAATAAATATTGCATAAAAGCCAGGATAGCATAGAATGATTTCCTCTTTAGCTTTAGCTGCGGGATCACCGTCATATATAGCTTGAATATCTGTAGAAAGGATGTCATATAAGCGTGGTAAATTCTTTATAAAGCCATCGATTATTTCTTCTTTAGTATGTAAACTATCATGATAACAAAGGACTTTAGATAATTCGCTATCTAATAATTCTTGAAGTTTTTCTAAGGCGCTATCTTCATTTAAGTCTAAATAATGATAATAACAAGGATAAAATAGTACTTGGACTGTTTTAATGATTGCAATAATCGCATTTCGATTAGTTATTTCACATTCAAGTTCTAAATCCTTATCTCTATTTTTCTTAATAATATCTAATATATCTTTATAATCACTCATAAAATCACCTTAATTACTAGTAAATATTACTTATTTTCGCTTTTTTCAGCAAGTATTGTAAACATAAAAGTGCAAAAATATCTAAATAATGGTAGAATAGGCAAATAGGAAAAGAGGCATGTGATGTATAAAATTAATGATGTTTTAGTATATAAAAGAGATGTTTGTAAGGTAGTAGGCAAACAAAAAAGTCCAATTAATGGAGAAATGTGTTATATTCTCGTGCCTTTTTATCAAGCAGATGGCTCTATTAGAATGCAGGTACCTGTATCTAATAAAGCAGGTAATATTAGAGATATTCTAACTAAAAAAGAAATAGATAAACTTATCAAAGAGACTCCAGATATTGCATCATTACCTAGTAAACCAGCAAATATGAAAAGCCAATATACAGCACTACTTAAAGGTAATGAAATAACTGATTTGATTTGTATCATGAAAACTTCTTATGGAAGAAATAAAGTGAGACAAGATCAAAATAAAAAAGTAGCTTCAGTAGATGATGAATATTTAAAGAAGGCTGAAAAATATTTATTTGAAGAAATGGCAGTATCTTTAGGTAAATCTGTTGAGGATGCTAAAAAATATTTTGAAAAAGCAGTAGCTAAAGCTGCTACTACAAAATCAAAAAAGACAACAACTAAAAAGAAAAAATAGACAGTGACGATAGGCATTGTCTATTTATATTAAGGGATAGAAAAGATGATTATTAATAGTATAGCTTTAGGAATATCATTAGCGATGGATGCCTTCTCTGTTTCGGTAGCTAATGCTTTATATGAGCCAGAGATGAAAAAAAGTAAATCTTTAAAGATTGCGGGCACTTTCGCTTTTTTTCAGGCTATCATGCCAATAATAGGCTGGCTATTTGTGAAATATTTGGTCTCTTTTTTTAAAGGAGTTGAACCATATATTCCTTGGATAGCTTTTGTGATACTTGGTTTTTTAGGAATTAAGATGATTATTAGTGGTTATAAACAGGAATTATGTGAACCAGTAAAAGATGGTACTTTATTAATGCAAGGAATTGCGACTAGTATAGATGCTTTATCAGTTGGTTTTACGATTGTGAATTATACTTTTATGGAAGTTCTTTTAAGTGTTTCGATTATTGCATTTATTACATTAATCATTTGTCTAATAGGTTTATTATTAGGCAAAAAATTAAGTTGCGCTTTGACTGGTAAGACTTGTATATTAGGAGGTATCATATTAATCATTATTGGGATAAAGACATTGATGCATATTTAGATAAGGGGTATATAGATGGCTAATATTATTGGAAAGATTAGTGATTTTGTATGGGGATGGCCTTTGATTGTGCTTTTGTTTGGAACTCATATTTATATGACTTTCAAAACAGGTTTCATTCAAAAAGATATTATTAAGGCAATTAAACTTAGTGTTACAAAAGATGATGCTTTAGAAGGAGATATTTCGCAGTTTGGTGCTCTAACGACAGCTTTATCTTCCACAATTGGAACAGGGAATATGATAGGGGTAGGAACTGCGATCACACTTGGCGGTCCAGGAGCAGTATTATGGATGTGGTTAACTGGTATATTTGGTATGGCTACTAAATATGCAGAAACATTAATCGCTGTAAAATATCGTGTTAAAAGTGAAGATGGTTCAATGATAGGTGGTGCTATGTATGCGCTAGATAGAGGCTTAGGCATGCGTTGGCTAGGAGTTATCTTTGCTTTCTTAGCTAGTATTTGTGCTTTTGGGATAGGCTCAACTGTTCAAGCTAATGCAGTAGCAGAAAATATTACATCACACTTTAATATTAATCCGATTATTGTCGCTTTAATTCTAAGTATTATTGTAGCTTTAGTAATAATAGGTGGTATAAAAAGTATCACTAAGGTAGCAGAGATGTTAGTGCCTTTTATGGCTGCTTTTTATGTGATTGGCTGTATTATTATTTTAATTATCAATCATGATGTCTTCTTTAAAACTATTACTACAATTATCACTTCAGCCTTTAGTCCTCAAGCAATAGGGGGAGGCTTTATAGGTGCTACGGTAGCGATGGCTTTAAGATATGGTTTTGCGCGCGGCTTATTTTCAAATGAATCTGGTATGGGTTCAGCTCCTCTAGTTGGTGCTGCTGCCCAAACCCGTAATCCTAAAAGACAAGCATTAGTTTCAATGAGCGGAACATTTTGGGATACTGTTGTGATATGTCTATTAACAGGCTTAGTATTAACTTCTTCAATTATTAAATATGATAGTATTGATGCCTTAAGTGGAAATGGGGCAACACTTTGTTCGAAAGTATTCGGTATCATTCCTATCGTTGGAACACCAGTATTAATTGTGGGCTTAATCACTTTTGCTTTTTCAACTATATTTGGTTGGTATTATTATGGCGAAAGATCAGCTGTATATTTATTTGGTG
>CACZTC010000172.1 GCA_902784015.1 uncultured Erysipelotrichaceae bacterium
AACATCTTTCTTGCCTGCATATGCATCAATTAGATATTGTCCTTGTTTTACACCTACATCGAAACTATTGAATGTTACATAGTAGTCTACTGCATCTGTATCTGTGATTAATCTGTCATAGCAGATTACCTTTATGCCAGCTTCTCTTGCTTTTTGCACAGCTGCACCTGCTGCTGTTGCATCATGTGCACAGATAACGATTACTTTTACACCCTTTTCGATTAAAGATTCTACGTTCTTTAATTCTACTTCTGGTGAGCCTTGAGAGAACATTACTTCAGATGTGAATCCTGCATCATCTAAAATCTTTGAGAATGATGCTTCATCTTGTAACCAACGTGGTTCATCTTTTGTTGGTAATACGATACCTACTTGAAGACCAGAATCTTCAGTAGTTGTTGTTTCTTCTTCAGTAGTAGTTTCTTCTTGTTTTTGTTGTTGACAACCCACAAGAGTTAATACTAATAAAGAAGCAAGTAAAGTTGTAAATAGTTTTTTCATATTTTCCCTCCTTATTTACACACTACGCTTACTTTTACGTCATATATTATTTTACAATAATCTTGTAACCGTTTACAAGAATAATGTCTTTTTAGTTATTTTATTCTACTCAACCTTATATACTTTACGGTCTTTATATTCTTGTGTTTTACCTTCATTCCATTTACGAAGTGGTCTATAATAGCCTGTAATTCGTGAATAAATATCACATTCTTTCTTACATTTTGGACATTCTTTAACTTCACCTTGTAGATAGCCATGTTTCTTACAAACAGAATATGTAGGCGAAATTGTGAAATATGGGAAATGATAATTACCGATTATTTTTCTTATCAAGATTAAAGTTGAATTATTACTTTTCAATCTTTCTTTTAAATAGACATTAAATACTGTAGCTGAAGTATATAGTGGTTGTAATTTATCTTGGATATCTAAAGCTAAGAATAAATCATCTGTATAACCTACTGGTAAATATGTACTATTTGTATAATAAGGTACTTCTTCGCTAGCTGTAATAATATCTTCAAATTCTTCTTTATCTTTTTTGGCTAGGCGATAAGAAGTCCCTTCGGCTGGTGTTGCTTCAAGCGCAAATAATTGTTTATGTTCTTGTTGTAAAGATAATACTTTTTCTTGAATATGTTTTAATACTTCTAAAGCGAAGTCCTGGGATTCTTGATTAGTTAAATCTTTTCCCAACCAGTTTGCATTTAAACATGCTTCATTCATCCCAATAATTCCAATTGTTGAAAAATGTTGATCAAAGTTTTTTAAATATCTTTTTGTGAATGGATATAAACCATTTTCTAATAATTGATTCAAGACTCTTCTTTTGGTAGTTAAAGCTCTAGCACTAATATCCATAATTCTATCTAAACGTTTATAAAAGTCTTTTTCATTTTTAGCTTGATAGGCAATACGCGGTAAATTCACTGTAACAGAACCAATTGAGCCTGTATTTTCACCACTTCCAAAATAGCCTCCACCTTTTCTTTGGATAGTTTTATAATCTATTTTTTTATTATTGAGTGCGCGAACATCCCCAACATTTAAAACACTATTTAAATAATTTGCAAAGAAAGGTGTTCCATATTTAGTAGCCAATTCAAATAAAAGACTATTATTATCTGAATCATCCCAATTAAAATCTTTAGTAATGGAATATGTTGGAATTGGATATTGGAATTGTTTGTTAGAAGCATCTCCTTCTAACATTACCTCCAAAAAGGCTTTATTAAGCATATCTATTTCTTCAACACAATCAGCATATGTATATTTTAATTCTTTACCACCAACTACTACCCTTTGTTTAGCTAAGTCGCTAGGAACTGTCCAATCAAATAAAACATTAGTGAATGGTGGCTGACCGCCCCACCTAGATGGCATATTTAATGAATATACAAATGATTTAATTATTCCTTTAACTTCTTCATAAGATAATTCATTCTCTTTAATATATGGTGCTAAATATGTATCAAAACTAGATATAGATTGAGCTCCAGCCCATTCATTTTGTAGGATACTTAAAAAATTAGCTAATTGTATGCATAACTCATTCAAACTTTCCGCTGGAGCACTATCAACAGCGCCATCTACCCCACCTAAGCCTTCTTTAATTAGTTGAATGATAGACCAACCAGCTGAATCTCCTGTTAACATATTTAAATCATGTATATGTATATCAGCATTTCTATGGGCATTACTTATTTCTTCATCATAAGCTTCATTTAACCAATAATTAGCTGTTATCGCTCCTGAATTAGAAAGAATTAAACCACCAACTGAATAATCTTCAGATTTATTCTCTTTCATATTTAAATCTAAAGCTTCTAAATATCTATCTACCAATAATTTATAGTCAAAGGTTGTATTAGTTATATTTCTAATACTTTCACGTTGTTTACGATAAAGGATATAAGCTTTTGATACATCAGGAAAGCCTGCTTCCATTAATACTTTTTCAGCACTATCTTGAATATCTTCAACACTTATTAAATTATCTTTTATTTTAGGCTCAAAATCACTTGCCACTCTTAAAGCTATCATATCGATAACACTATCTTCATATTGCCTATTACAAGCATCAAAAGCCTTACGAACGGCATCGCTTATTTTTTTTATGTTGAATGACACTTCTTTACCATCCCTTTTTATTACTTTATACATATCACGACTCCTTGATACCCCTTATTTCAGTATTGGGAATTATCTTCTTTATTTCAGCTTGTAATTCTTCCATCTCTTGAATTGAATATGGTGTTAAACCTTTTTGAATACAACTATCTGTATCTTCATATTGTTGGAGATAATAATGGTCTATTGGCTTCAGCCATTTAGCTATTTTTATTAAATCCTCTTTGGTATGGAATTCTTTTATTACTGTCGTTCTGCATTCAAATTCAACTTTTGAAGTCTTTAATATTTTGAGGCTTTCTTCAATTGGTTTAATATCGAAATTCTCTATATTTACGCCCGCTGTCTCAGCATATTTATCTTTTGTATTTTTAATATCTAAAGCTACATAATTGATTAATTTCTTATCAATTAATCTTTTTAATTTATCTGGATAATAGCCATTGGTATCAATTTTAATTGCATAACCTAAGCGTCTTGCTTTTCTAATAAATTTTTCTAGATCAGCTTGTAATAAAGGCTCGCCACCATTGATACAAATACCATCTAAAAGCTGATTCCTTCTTTTTAAATAATCCATGACTTCTTCAGAATCAACATATGAATTATTTTCAGGTATAAATACTAAATCTCTTTTATAACAATAAGGACATTTAAAATTACAGCCTGACATATAAATAGTGCATGCCATTTTATCTGGATAATCTTTCAAAGACATCTTTTGCATATCACCTATCTTTAAAGAGATATGTTCACTTTCATATAAGCTTTCATCTTTAGCATTATCACAGGCTTTTTCTAACATACTTTCAAATGTAGAGAAATCTATATCTTGAGCTAAAGTTTTTCTAAATTGCGTACGATATTCATATATCGCATTCATGATGTCAGCTGCTTTTTTGGTGGTATATAATCTTCTAACACGATGATCTTTTTCATCTACTTTTACTTGGACATAACCTTGATCAATTAGTCTTTGAATACTCTTGGTCGTCGTACCTTTATCAACTTCACTCATCTTAGTTACTTCCTGCATTGTCATGCCTTCATTTTCATTAATGCATAATAAAAATATAAGTTGGCCACTTCCTATATCATAAGGAACTAAGACATGGTCAAAAAACTTTTGGGTATTACGATAAAGAATAGATAAATTGAGAATAAAATTGCTTTGTGCCATTATTAACCTCAAGCAAGTAAAAAGTTGGACTTCCCACCTTTTTATACTTAAGATTTTAGCATACCTCTGTAAAAATAGTACGCTATAGCGTACTATTTTAGATTCTGTGTTTCTTCAATTTCCATTATTTGATCGACTCTTCTTTGATGCCTGCCTCCTTCAAATTCAGCTTCAAGCCAAGCATCTACTATCGCTTTAGCTTCTTCAAGGCCAACAATTCTTTCACCAAAGGCAATCATATTTGCATTATTATGTTGTTTTGTTAGACGAGCTGTAACTGGCTCGCTACAAGCAGCACATCTAATGCCTTTAACTTTATTAGCAGCTAAAGAAATGCCAACGCCAGTGCCACACATTAATATGCCACCTTCAACTTCTTTATTAGCTACCATCTTAGCGGCCTTTAAAGCGCTTCTTGCATAATCAAAAGATTCATTACTATCTGTTCCGACATTTATTACTTCATGCCCTTTTTCTTCTAAATATGCTTTTATTTCATTTTTTAATGCTACTGCTGCATGATCATTTCCTATTACAAGTTTCATATTTTTCTCCACCTATTTATAATACATTATTTCTTACATTCATTTATAAAGAAACTAAATATATCTTTCATATAATTATCTTCTGCACGAATAAAATTTTCAGGATGCCATTGTACAGCATATATAGGATATGCACTTCCAACAATCGCTTCAATAACACCATCTGGACTAATTGCGATAACTTCTAAACCATCTCCTACTTCTTTAATTGATTGATGATGTTTAGAATTTACTTCTAGCTTTCTTCCAAAAAGATTATAAAGAAAACTACTATCATCAATTTCAATTATATGTGTAGGCTCATATCTCGCATTAGTTTGATTATGGACTATTTCATCGCTAATCATAGAAGGGATATCTTGATATAAGCTACCACCTAAAGCTACATTAATAATCTGTAGGCCTCGACATATGCCTAATATAGGTTTACCAGTATTCATGATCATTTTTATTAATTGAATTTGGTATTTATCAAATTCAATATCTGTTTCGCCGCATCTATCATCCTTAAATTCCCCATATAAAGAAGGATCAACATCATTACCTCCAGGTATTAAAAAGCCATCGCAAATATTTATATATTCTTTTAATATCTTTTTATTAGATTCATATGGAATAAGAATAGGCAAAGCTTCTGCAAGTTCAATCGATTTTAAATAATCCTCTCCTGCAGTATTATTAAATACTTCATATTCTTCCAAATATTGTCTAGTTGAAAAGATACCTATTTTAATCATTCCCTAAATAATCCTCTCTATATATAATATATACTCTTAAATCAATCATATCTTTCATTCTTGTTTCAAATCTAATATCTTTTAAATATTTAAAACCACATTTTTCAATGACTCTTCGAGATTGATTATTCTGATAGGAATGTCCACAAGTCATAGCATCTAAGCCTTCTACTTCAAAATAATATCTCAATACTTCTTTGACAGCTTCTACCATCAATCCTTGTCCCCAATAATCTTTACTTAAGACATAACCTATTTCTCGACATTTTAAATCTTTTAATTCTTCAAGCTCTTCTTCTCTATATTTTTCAATTCCTAAAGAACCTATAACTTTATTATTTTCTTTATAAACTAGCGCAAATGTTATCTTTCCTTTGATGAATAATTCATGCAATATTTCTTTGCTCTCTTCAATAGATTCATGGTGCTTCCAACCAGCCATTTCACCTACCCCATCAACATTAGCATATTCATATAA
>CACZTC010000173.1 GCA_902784015.1 uncultured Erysipelotrichaceae bacterium
GATAGATGCGGAATAATCGAAGCGGGAATAATGATTATTTCATATTTATATGGACGTGATAATGCTGATGAAGAAGTATGTCCTTATAGTTATTTAATTCGTCTTTTACATGAAAGATTTTTAGAAAAGTTTAATACGATTAAATGTATAGATATTTATCAAGAAGAGAAAAGAAAACAAGTTGAGAATACTTGTTTAGATACAGTTCTTATTGGCACAGAAATAATAATTGAGCTATTATTAAATGCTGAGTCATTAATTGATAATGCGCCAATAGAAGAAAGGTAATATATGAATAAAATTGAGTTAATAGATAGATTTAAAAAGATTGACGAAATAGATGATATAGATTATCGAGCAGCCTATTTACATATCAAATCTTTAATTAATCATTATAAAGATATCCAAGACGGTATTGCGAGCGAGGAAAACTTTTATGATAATACCGTAGCTATTTTTGAAGAAATAAAAAAACCCAGAACTGCTCCAGATTACATTTCTGAAAGTGGTAGTCGCTATTGGTATAAAAAGGATGGTCTTATTAGAGGGAGTAATCATTGGGGTAATAGAGTAGCTAATTGTGATTGGGCTTTAAAACTTAAAAATGGTAAAACTATTTATGGTAATAGCGCCTTTAGTGCTAAATCATTTAGAGATGAAAAATATGGTTTTGTGAAATGGAAAAACTTTGTTTTGAAATGTGAATTAATAGAGATTAATGGTGAAGAGGTATTAACATCTTTTAATAATAAAATTGGTCGCGATATAATCATTCACAAAAATAAAAAATATCAAAGGATTATCACAATTGAGTATTTGCCATATAAAGAATAAAAAAAGGAAGTGAAAAATATGTTTGAATTACCAAAATATAATGAGCCAGATTTTAAAAAACTTGGACTTGATGATGTTGATGATGTTCAAATGGGGATATGCGAAAAGGATGGAGTAGTGCCAGAGAATTACCATTCTACTTCAATGTTTCCAGAGTATTTTAAAATTGAGGGGAAATGGCTATTACCAGTAGATAGCAGAATGGATTCATGTGTTATTTATAATGATGATGGAACTTTGAATGTTGTTGAACAAAGAAATGTTGTTAAAGGATCTAAGGTCATACTGGGAAGAAGTGAAGATGGTCATGAAGGTATTTATGTCCATAGCGATGGCTTTGTGGATAAAGAAAAAAATAAAGAAAAATTCCAATTCAGACAAAGTCGCTCAAGAGAGACTTCATATGCGAAAGATTATGATAAGCTTTATGAATTATTAGAATATGAAAGAGACCATGGCAAAATAGTTTTCGTGATGGGTCCTGCTTGTGCTTTTGATCATGATGCTAGATTAGCTATGCAATCACTAATTGAAAGAGGTTATGTTAATGGCTTATTAGCAGGCAATGCCTTAGCTACTCACGACCTAGAAGCTGGTGTTTTTGGCACTGCCTTAGGTCAGCATGTTTATTCACAAGAAGCAATGGAAAATGGTCATTATAATCATTTGGATGTTTTAAATAGAGTGCGTAGAGCAGGCTCAATAAAACAATTCATAGAAGAAGGTAATGTTAAAGAAGGAATTATGTATGCTTTAGTTAAGAATGATATTCCTTTTGTGTTAACTAGTTCAATTAGAGATGATGGACCTTTACCTGAAGTAATAGCGAATACATATGAAGGACAAATGCAAATGCGTAATATTATTAGAGATGCTACAACAGTAATATGTCTAGCTACGCAATTACATACAATCGCTACCGGTAATATGACTCCTTCATATCGCGTTGTGGATGGAGTTGTTAGACCAGTTTATTTTTATGCAATAGATATTTCAGAATTTGTGACTAATAAATTATTGGATAGAGGTAGTCTAAGCGCTACTACAATGACTACTAATGTCCAAGACTTTGTTTTCTTCTTGTCTAGAGGTGTTAAATGATGCTAGTAGATTATCATATTCATTCAGAATTCTCAGATGATTCGCATGAATTGATGGAAATACAAATAGAAGAAGCTATTAATAGAAAGATTGAAGAAATATGTTTTTGTGATCATGTAGATTATGGGATAAAAAAAGATTGGGATGAAGGTGATATTGAATATCGAAAAGGTGATGGCATAAGTAATGATGATGATAAATTAGAACCCTTAGCTAATGTTGATTATCCTAAATATTTTATGAAATTAAAAGAAATGAAAGAAAAATATGCTAGTAGTATATCGATTAAACAAGGTTTAGAATTTGGTATCCAAACAAGCACAATTGATAAATATAATAAGCTTTATAATCAATACCAAAACGAATTAGATTTTGTTTTGTTATCTGTACATCAAATTGATAATTTAGAATTATGGACTCAAGATTATCAAAAAGGAAAAACACAAGCAGAATATAATATTGGTTATTATAAAGAAATATACAATATTATGAAACATTATAATAATTATTCAGTCTTGGCACATCTAAATCTAATTGAAAGATATGATTTAGAAGGAATATATCCTTTTGAAGAAATAAAAGATATTATTGCGGAAATATTAAAACTAGCTATCCTTAACAACAAAGGTATAGAAATAAATACTAGCAATTATCATTATGGTATAAAAGAAACATTTCCTAATATGGAGATTTTAAAGCTATATAAAGATTTAGGGGGAAAGATAATAACAATTGGAAGTGATGCACATTCACGCAAATATATAGGTGATCATATTGAAAACACACTAATGTTTTTAAAAGAGGCAATAGGCTTAAAAGAAATATGTATTTTTAATAAAATGCTTCCTAGTTTTATTAATATTTAGAAAGGGGTTGTAAATATGGCGATAGCTGCTTTTTTTGATATAGATGGAACTATTTATAGAGATGGTTTAATCATAGAAATGTTTAAGAAGATGATTAATTATGAATTAGTTAATCAAGATAGATGGTTAACAGAAGTTAAGCCAGCATTTGATGCATGGGATAAAAGATTAGGTGATTATGATAATTATTTAGGTAAGATAGTTGAGATATTTAAAGAGACAATCAAAGGTAAGTCTTGTTTACATATTGATTGGATTGCGAAGAATGTTGTCGAACAAAAAGGTGATAGAGTATATCAATTTACTAGAAAAGAAATAGAAAGACATAAAGAATTAGGCCATAAAATAATAGCGATATCCGGATCGCCAGATGCTTTAGTAAAAGAAATGGCAAAAAAATATCACTTTGATGATTATAGAGGAACTATTTATCATACTGATTCTGAAGGTTTATATACTGGTGAAATTACACCTATGTGGGATAGCGCTTCTAAAGAAAAAGCATTATTAGAACTAAAAGAAGAATATGATTTAGATTTGGATGCTTGTTATTCATATGGGGACACTAATGGTGATCTTACAATGTTTAAATATACGGGCCACCCAAATGCGATTAATCCTTCTAAAGAATTGATTACAAATATAAAGAATAATGAAGATTTAATAAATAAAGTGAAAATAGTTGTTGAAAGAAAAGATGTTATATATCATTTAGATATAAATAATACTATTTTCGAATAAATTTAGCAGTTAGATTTAATTATTGCCAATAATAAATAGCTTGTAAATAAGGCTATTTTTAATTATCTAAGAATAAATATCAAAATAATTAGCACTTAATACTTGACAGTGCTAATAATAGTTATATAATAAGTGGTGTAAAGAAAAGGGAGGACAAAAATATGAAATACGGATTAATGAGACACAATGATTTATTTGATGATATGTTTGACAACATGTTCAGAGCACCAGCTATGAGTCCTAACGC
>CACZTC010000174.1 GCA_902784015.1 uncultured Erysipelotrichaceae bacterium
AGACTAAGTATCATCTTACTCTTCAACTGGTTGCTGATCTATTATTGATGTTGAGTCTTCAGCATCTTCTAATTCTGTTGACCATAAATCAGGAAATAATGAAGCAGAATCATCAACACTTGGAACAATGAAATCATCTAAGGTAGGAATCTCATCATCCCTAGTTGATAGAATATCATCTAAAGAGAATTCAGGTATATCATCTTCGGCAGCCATCTTATCAGCTGTAACACGAAGTTGTTCTTGATAATTAGATTGTTCAACAGTCTTTTGAATTGATGATGGTACATCTTCTTCATATTTACCATACATAGGTGAAATAATTGGTGTTACATTTTCTTCAGAACGAGCTTTTTCACTTTGTGAAATTCTGGTAGTTGTATTCTTTAAAGCTGTTAAATCTTTTTCATCTACACCAAAAATAGGACTAATTACAGGTTGGAATTGATATGTTGTTTTTGTTTCCCTATTATCTTTTTTAGATGGTTTAGTAGAAGGTTTTTTAACTTGTCTTCTATTATCAAAATTATCATCAGCTGTAATACCTAATGTTTTTGGTTTTTCAACTACAGGAGGCTCTTCTTCTTTAATATAATCATTAATCGCAAGCTCATCATTAACACTTTCTTGTGTATTAACTGCTTGAGTTACATCAATTCTTTGCATTTTAGGTTCATTATTTTCTTCAACAGATGAAACTTCTAAAACGCTCTCTGTATATGCTGGAGCTGGTTTAACAACAGGAACTTCTTCTTTAACTTCTTGTACCACTTGTTCTACAGCCTTTTTAGCTTCTACCTCATTTATTTGTTCTAAAGGAATAGAAGCTGTTTCACCTGCATAATCAGATACTTCTTCAATTATTTCTTCCTCTTCTTCTTCAAATAATAAATTTTGTAATTTCTTTAACATAATAATCCCTTCCTTAATTATTTATTTTAATAATTAAATGTGATAACGAGAAAATAATATCATAAATAAGATATATTTTCACATTTTATCTTCCCTCATCATTGTTTTCTAAACCTTGTAATACATCATCATCTTTTAATAATTCTTCTATACTTCCGCTTTCTGGAACTTTATTATCAAATAAATCTAAATATGATGGTTGATAAGTGATAGTCTCTTTAATACTAAAATTACTAATAATCTTATTCTTATTTAGAATTACACTTTTAGCTATATTTAACATTTCTAGAGATAATTCATCAATAATTAATTCATCACAATATGAATAGAAATGAATATAATATGTATCAAATCTCAACAAATATTTATTCTCTATTGGATATACATTTATTTCATATGAATGAACATCTAAATCTTTATCAAAATATGTTCCTTCATATTTTGCGATACTATTATTTAATTTTGTATTAGTAATATCTTTTCCATACCATTGATTATTAATAATATTTGCAACATTTATATTCATGATAAAATTAGTCCCATCATAATTAAAAATATGACTAATTTCATTTGATTCAACGCGACCAATAGATGGATCAATATAATAAGAAATATAATCATTATGATACTTATTACTTTTTTTAATCGCATTATCAAAAGTACTTAAGGTCTCATTTAAAGAAATCTGGATACTTTTCTCATTACTAGAGCACCCTACCAAAAATAGAACTAATAATATTACTAAGAACTTTTTCATCTATACAATTTTATCATTTTTTATTGCAACAAGACGATATATAGGCATACCTAAAGATATAAATTTATTTTCATATTCAGTAATAACATCTTCTTCATGTTTATTACTCCTATAATCTCTATTTTCTTCAATAATATTAAAATTGTTATTTAATAAATATTCTTTAGAATAATCAAATAAATCTTGATTATCTGTTTTCATAATAATTTGACCTTGAACTTTTAAAATCTTTTTATAAATATTTAAGAATATATCACTAGTTAAGCGACGCTTATGATAATGCTTTTTAGGCCAAGGATCAGAAAAGTTTAAATGTATTACATCTACTTCATTTTCATCAAACCAATTCTCTAGATTAATAGCATCATCATAAATCATGCGATTATTATTAATATCATATTCATTATCTATTACTTTGCGTGCAGCAGTCGCTGCAGCACTAATATCTTTTTCCATACCAACCCAACCACAGTCTGGATATAAATTAGACATACCGATGATATAATCACCTTTACCCATACCAATTTCTAAATGTAATTCTTGGCAGTTTAAAAGCTTATGCCAATTACCTTTTTTATCTACAGGTAAAACATATATATAATCATTATGTTCTTTTATCCATGGTTCAGCCCATTTCTTCTTGCGCATTCTCATAATTAATAACCTAAAAAGGAGGATTAACCTCCTTAAATAATTAATTCTCTTTCTTCTTAAATGAACGTTTTTCTACATTACCTTTATTATTGTCAGAGGATTTAAATGATGATTTATTATTAGCTTTCTTTTCTTCATATCCTTCTGGCTTAGGTAATAAATCTTTCATTGATACTTTAATCTTTCCTGCTTCATCAATATTTGTAACTTTAACTTTAACTACATCACCAACATTTAAAGCATCATGTATATCTTCTACTCTTTCCCAAGAAATATTTGATACATGAAGTAATGCTTCAGTAGATCCAAATAATGTTACAAAAGCATAGCTATCTCTAACATCAGATACTGTTGCATCATATATATCATCAACTTTAGCTTCTTTTATTAAATCAAGAATAATTGATTTTGCTTTATCGATACTTTCTCTACTTGTATGATAAATAACACATCTACCATCATCTTCAATATCAATTTTAACATTGTCACATTCTTCAATAATCTTATCGATTTGTTCGCCACCCTTACCGATAACAATTCTAATTTTATCAACAGGAATTGTAAGTTTATCCATCTTAGGTGCATATTCACTAACTTCATCTCTTGGCTTAGAAATACAAGCTTCCATATTATCTAATATTTCCATACGGCCTTTATTAGCTTGAGCTAAAGCTTCTCTCATAATATCTTGAGAAATACCTGTAACTTTAATATCCATTTGTAATGCTGTAATACCTTTTCTAGTACCAGCAACTTTAAAGTCCATATCACCATAATGGTCTTCCATACCTTGGATATCTGTTAATACTGAATAAGTATCTCCTACTGTAATAAGACCCATAGCCACACCAGCTACCATAGCTTTAATAGGTACGCCAGCAGCCATCAAAGACATCGTACCAGCACAAATTGAAGCTTGTGAACTAGAACCA
>CACZTC010000175.1 GCA_902784015.1 uncultured Erysipelotrichaceae bacterium
AACAGGGATTTGAACCCTGGCACCGTGTTACCGATCTACGAGCTTTCCAAGCCCGCCCCTTCAACCGCTTGGGTATTCCTGCACTTTATCAATCCTATCACATTTTTATTTAATCATCTTTAGATTATCTAAAACATCCTGCATATACTTACCTTTAGTTATATATAAAGAATAAGAATATCCTTCATTCTTCCATGTCACTACATAAATAAGACTCTTTATACAGCGCATTTCATATCTAATACCATCTTGTTCGCTCTCTTCAATTCTTGCATATTCTTCATAATTACCTGAAATATCATTATAATTTCCTTTAGCTTTACGAATTCTTCCTGTTTCATGATGATTCAAGTCTAAATAAATGACTTCAATCATACCTGAATCATAGACATTAATCTCTTTTAAAACTGAACTAGCTAATTCTTCAGGTATTTCCATATCAAAGCCAGCATCCACAACTGCCTTTTCAATCGTTGTCACCTGATGAAATGGTGTTTCTACTTGTTTAGAACAACCATTTATCATTAATAAAAATATAATTAAAAAATATAATAATTTTTTCATAATTAAATATTTACTAATTCTACCTCTTCATCTAATTCATTCCCAAAGAATATCTTCGCATTTTCTTGGAAATTCTCTTTCGCATCGCTCACAAAATATTTTATTTTGCCATCATTATTATTTGATAATAAATCTTTTTCTTCTAAGCCCATCTTTAATGCTTCAGCAGCGCATAGCGAAGAAGAAACAATATTTAAATCATTTCTTAAATTACTAATAGCATCTTGTAATAAAGGATAATGTGTACAACCTAAAACAATTGTATCTACTTCTTCACTTAATAAATCTAAATATTCTTTAAGAATAAGATTAACGACTTTATCATCTTTTGAATATCTACCATTTTCTACTAATGGCACTAATAAAGGACAGGCATGTGCTTCGACAATTGCTTCAGGATTATATTTAGATATTTGATCTATATAAGCATTAGATTTCACAGTAGCATTAGTTGCCAAAATGCCAATATGATTATTCTTTGTGATTTTAGTAGCTACTTTTGAGGCTGGAGCTATTACGCCATAAACTGGTATATCTAATTCTTCTTTTAATCTTTTGCCTGATATTGCATCAGCTGTATTACAAGCTATAACTAAAGCTTTTATATCTTTTTTCATAAGAAAAGATGCATTCTTAAAAGCGAAACTTTCTATTTGTTTTTTAGATTTAGTTCCATAAGGAAGATTAGCAGTATCACCAAAATAAATAATATTCTCTTTTGGCATTAAATCTTTAATCGCTTTAAGAACTGTTAAGCCACCTATGCCTGAATCAAATATACCTATATAACTATCTCTATTACTCATAATTCATTTACCAATTCAATGAAATGGTCTCCTCTTTCTTCAAAGTCGCGATATTGATCAAAAGAAGAAGTTGTTGGTGATAATAAAACAATATCTCCTTCTTTAGCTATTTCTTTACTTAAGGCTATAGCTTCTTTTAAATCTTTCACAATATGTGCTTTATCTCCTATTAGATCAGTTGCGATTCTTTCTCCCGCTAAGCCATAACCAATAACTTCTTTAACTGGTCCTAAATATTTTTTTACTTCATCCATACTTAAGCCCTTCTCAAAGCCGCCAACTAATAATATGACATTCTTTTCAAAAGCTTTTAAAGCTGTAATAGTAGCATCTGTATTAGTAGCTTTAGAGTCATTATAATATTTAACACCATCAACTTCTCTCACAAATTCAATACGATGCTTAACACCTTTAAAGTTATATATTACTTCTTGAATATCTTCACTTTTAACGCCTGCTATCTTACACATATAAGAAGCTATCATAATATTTTGGATATTATGCATGCCTGGTATTCTTACTTTATTAATATCTATTAATTTTTCATTTTCTATCACTATCCAATTATCTTCAATATGAGCATCTGTATCATGGCGATATAAAGAAAATGTTTTTATTTTAGCTTTGATAGGATGCTTATTTGTATAAGCGATAATATTATCGTCATCCATATTTAGAAGAAAAGCATCATTATCATCACAATTCTTATATATTCTTGTTTTAACATCATAATAAGCATCTAAAGAGCCCATAAAATCAATATGATCTGGTGATAGATTAACTATGGTTGAAACTTCAGGATGGAAATCTTTCAAGTCACCTAACTGGCCTTGGCTTAATTCTAAAGCTATATAATTACCTTCACTATTTATTAAATCATTATCTAAAACAATATCAGCTAAAGGTATTCCAATATTACCAGCTAAATATGCTTTATTTGCGTAGGCTTTCTTTAATATTTCATATACTAAAGTCGTAGTCGTAGTTTTACCATTAGTACCTGTAATAGCTAAATAATGTTGGGGCTTAGCTAATTCATAAGCTAATTCAACTTCAGTAATGATAGGTATATTTCTTTTTTGAAAATCAATAATAAAATCTTTTAAAGGTGAAATGCCAGGATTTTTTATAACTAAATCATAATCATCTTTAAAAACTTCTTCATCTTGTTTTCTAACAATAATAGCTAACTTTTTTAATTCATCTATTTCTTCAATATCTTTAGCTTCGCATAGAGTAATCTTTTCAACATTAAACTTCTTTAAAAGCTTAATGGCTGCTTTACCACTTCTGGCATAACCTATAACTAAGACATTTTTATATGGAAATCTATTCATAATACCTGCTAACCATTATATGCGAAAATAAAGAGGAAGACTACTCTTCCTCTACATGATTATCTATCATTTTACTTATTTCATTAACGACATCTTCAACATTCAATTTACCTAATTTAGCTAAATCCTTAATCGTAGCTTTTTTTAACATCGTTCTACCTAAAGGAGAATTAACCATCTTAAATCTTTCATCTAGTTTGATAGCTTCTTCTAATAGCCAAGGATATTCTTCTAATATATCTTTTAATTTGGTTGAAGCTTCTATTTTATTATTTTCCATATACTAATCCTTTCTTAACATCAAATTCTTGATTTAAACACATTCTAACAAAATCAGGATCAAAATGTTTAGTTCTTGAATCACCATAGCCCATATCTAAGCTAGCTATCATCGCCATTTCTTCTTCTGTTAAAGTAAAATCAAAGACCTCAAAATTCTCTTTAATTCTTTCTTTATGGACTGACTTTGGTAAGACAACTGTTTTTCTTTGTATGCCCCATCGCAATAAGACTTGGGCAACTGTTTTATTATATTTTTCAGCTATTTTAATTAACATCTTATTATTATATGGATCATATCTACCGCCACCTAAAGGAGCCCAGGCCTCAGCCACAACCCCATAATAAGCCATTGTTTCTAAAGCTTCATTTTGGATGAAATATGGATGTAATTCAACTTGATTAACAGCTGGAATAATATCAACTATTTCACATAAATTAGTTAAGATATTAGGATAAAAATTAGAAACACCAATAGCTTTTAATATTCCTTCTTTATAAGCTCTTTCTAGAGCTCTATAAGCACTGAAATAATCATTTAAAGCTTGATGTAATAAATATAAATCGATATATTCTAAATCTAATTTCTTTAATGAAGTCTGAATACCTTGATAGGCACTTTCTTCATCATTCATATCCCTAACCCATAATTTAGAAGTAATAAATAAATCTTCTCTTTTACATATTCCATCTTTAATGGCTTCTTAAATTGCCTCGCCTACGGCATCTTCATTACTATAAGCTGAAGCTGTATCAATTAAGCGATAACCTACTTTAATAGCTTCATATACTGCTTCTTTACATTCTTCTTTATCAGGCACTCTAAAAACACCAAAACCAATAATCGGGATATCAGCACCCGTATTAAGCTTTAAATATTCCATATTTCTAATCTCCTTTAATATATTTATTATACTTTGTTATTAAAATATATTGCTGATTACGTATAATTATTAATGATGAATAAAGATCTTAATATCTCTATATATGAAGTTATTGATAATAATGAAAGAATTAGAGTATATGAAATTGATGGTGGTTGGCATTCAGCCATCTACCTAGATAAGAATAAAAGAAATGAATTAGTTTTTCCCTATTTAAAAGAAGCGGCTAATATTTTTGATAAAGGCTCTTATAAAAATATTTTGATGCTAGGCGGCGGGATGTTTTCTTTTGCAAAATATGTTTTAAGCCATAATATGGATAGTATTGTTGATGCTGTAGAGATAGATGAAATGAGTATTAATACAGCTAAAGAATATTTTTATTTAGATGAATTTGAAGAAGAGTATCAAATAAAAGGAACTGATCGCTTTAATATTTATATTGATGATGCAAGAAATTATATTTCTTATACTAATAAAATATATGATTTTATCTTCAATGATACTTATTTAGGAACTAATGTAGTATCAAGCTTAGTTACTAAAAAATATCTTAAGGAAACAAAAAGACTTATGCATGATAAGTCTGTTTATATAGCTAATTTACCTGGCAAAAGAAATATTAAGAAATCTTATTTATTAATGGATACTATCAAGAGTCTTAATAGCCTTTTTAATCATGTTTATTTAATTGGCGCAAGAGGTCATTTAGCTAGCGATACATTAATGAATTATATTGTGGTAGCTAGTGATAGTGAATTAGATATAGATAATGATATTGATTATAATCAAGGATGATGACTTTCGATAAACCATTTATCCTTTTCATAGAAGATATTTCTTTGCCTACCTTCTATCATGCATGAATAACGAACCCCACACCCTCCTACAACAGAGGCTTTTCTTTGTTTATTAAATATTTTATCTATTTTATATTTTTTACCATCATCCCAAATAACATATAGAGGTATCATTTCCCCGTCCTTTTTTTGTTTGAGTATGACTTCAATATATCTTTTATATAGTTGCATTATCTTATCTCTTTATTCATATTATAAGATTATATGTTGCATTATTCAATATATTATGCAACATAATTATTGATTATTATTATATTTAATCTATAATATAAATATGGAAATAAAAGATATTATCAAAGCTTATGAATTAAAAACAGGCTTAAATGACGCTAATATAGCTAATAAATTAGGTGTAAGTAGATCTACTGTTAGTAGATGGAGAAATGGCGAAGTTAAAAATGTCTCTAATGATATAGCTGAAAAACTATCTACTTTAGTCGGCTATAATATTTTACCAATGTTAAAAGGTTTTGATACTTCAATTACCCTTCCTATTCTTGGCTATGTTAAAGGTGGCTATGATTTATTTGCTGAGGAGAATTATATAGGCGAAGAAGAATCATCTTTAGAAGAATGCAAACAAGGTGATTATTATTTAAAAGTTGAAGGTAATTCTATGGTTGGCGTAGGCATTATGGAAGGCTCTCTTGTATTAGTTAAACAAACTAATCATTTAGAAAGCGGTGAGATAGGCGTTGTGATGATAGGAGATGAAGTAACTATTAAAAGAATTATCTTTAAGAATAAAATGATTATCTTAGAAGCAGCTAATAGTGATATTGAAAATAGATATTTCACTAGTGAAGAAATTAAAAACCTTCCCGTTAGAATCATTGGCAAGGTTTTATCTTCTAAAACTTATTATTAATTATTTTAATACTCCAGCATTTGCGGGCTTTTCTGTTCCGCAATCCATACAGAATTTACCTTCATTTTCTTTGCCACAATTTGGGCAATACCATTTAATAATTTTTTGTTTACCGCAATTCATACAGAATTTGCCAATATTTTTAGTATGACATTCAGGACATTCCCATTCATCTTCTTTATTAGTAGCTTCTAATTCTACTGGAATAGTATATTTACCAGGCATTAAAGTAGCTTGTATTTCTCTTCCTGCTCTTTCTAAAGCTTTATATTTTTCATCATCAACAGAAGTTGGTTCATCCCCATCTTCTAATTCAATTTCAATTGAATCAAAATATGGATGATCTATGCTCATTTCTATTTTGAATTCATATTCACTTTTATATCTTTTTGGATCATAGCTTTCCTTATTATGTCCATCTTTATATATTTCTTCTGAATCTTCATCAATAATTAATTCAACATCTTTTAACATAGATAAATCGATGATATCTGGATTACCTTTTTTAAAATCATTACTCCTATTTACAACGAATTTCTTTTGTAGCTCATCAAGATAAATCTTTTCTTCATAACCCATAACTTTTTGTGGATTAAGCGAAGCTAAATTAATCTCATTTTGATTACGATATTCTAATTGTGCTTTTATTTCTTCCGTAGTGCTTTTTTTACGCCCTGTAAAATAAGGAGATAATTTACTAGCACAATTTTTACATAAAAAACCATCCGCTAGTTTCTTAGAGAAAATAGTACCCGCATCTCCCCCACAAATACTACATACTTTCTTTTCGAATATACCCATGATCTTATCCTTTCTTAAATAATTATTTATCTATTTTTATTATACATTTATATATTCTTAAATATATAAAAATAGAATAGTTAATGAACTATTCTATCTAATTATGCGATTTATTATAAATATTAAGTAATATATTATATAAATAATATTTTAGAGGCGATATAACATAATCAAATTCGCCTAATAATTTAATAACTCTACCATTATAGGCTCTTTTGGTTTCATATACGCCATATGAAGGGTCATTTTTATCATGTAAATTATCAGGGATTCCATAGAAATTGAATCTTTTTTTATTTGTTCGTAAAGCTTCTAATATACCATGCCAATACATCGCATAAGCACCGCCGAAATCAAAGAATTCCGTATCATTACCTCCATATAGTGATATCACTTCTTCACTACCCCAATATAAAAATGAATTGACTGAGATTATTGTTTCTTCCCCATATTTATCTTTTAAAGCTTGATAATTATTAATTTTCTTTTCAGCCGAAATAATTCTTTTTTTCATTTCTTCTAATTCATTTTGGCCATTGAACTTATCACCATATTTTTTAGCTTTCTCATTTAATTTATCAATATTATTATTAGCTTCTTCAATAATATTTTGATAATTATCAATTGCTTCATCAAAGTCTACTTCAGCACACCAATATTCGATTAAACCATCATCATGATAAGCATCATAAATAGATTCATAATATTCTAATGATCTATCATTAAAGCCTCTTCGAGAAGAAGTCATTTCCATTAGTCTTTTGAACTCTTTTAATTCTTCCCTTTTTAATTCTCTGACGCTAACACCTTTTCTTTTATATTGGCGAATATTCAAGCGTGCTGAAGAGCTTAGATTCTTTAATAATTCTTTTTCACTTTTGCCTTCAACATCTAAGACAAACATCGTATGAATGCTGGTGGTTTTAGCGCTACCATCCTTATGCTTTAAATATTTATAACCTAATTCTTCTATATCTTTAATAAGATAAGAATTATCATAGCCATCAATTACTTTATTACCATCTTTATCTAATAAAGCTAAATCAATATATGGCTCAATCTTTATACAAAAACCACCTAATTTCTTTATTTTATTAACTATTTCTTTACTAAAAGTAGCTAATATTTCTTTATTTGTATAATCTAATAAAAAGCCATGAGGCGCATAAAAGATTTTAAATATTCTCGCTAAAGTCTTTTCTAATAATAAAGTAGCACCTAATAATTTATTATTATCTTTTAAACCATAATAATGTGCCTGCCATCCCGTCAACTGTTTTACCTTAGCCCAATTAGAACTTTGTTCAAAAGAAGTTAAAGGATGTCCTTTAGAATAATCATCAAATTCATTTTTATTTAATTCTATTAATTGCACATTAACCTCTATTTATTCTTTGAAAAATGGAAGATAGTCTGTGGTATCTTCATAAACCAAGTTAAACCTAAATATACTAAGACGCTCAAAATACCATTAATTGCTAGTTTTATAAGGTTAATTAGTCTAGAACTACTTTCAAAGCTTATTCCTAATTTTCTTAAAAGTGAACTAATAATAAACATCATAACTAAAGATAAACAGATCTTAATAAACTTCCTAAATGTAGATTCGAAATTAACCTGATATACTTCATGAATATCTTTGAAATTAAAATATAAGATATAAATACAGCCTATTAAGGTACCAATAATAGCACCAGGATAACCAAACCACATCACAAATGGAATTGTTGTAATGAGTTTGATTAAAGCATGA
>CACZTC010000176.1 GCA_902784015.1 uncultured Erysipelotrichaceae bacterium
GATGCTGGTTGGAAAGTTGGCGCTGATGGTATCCGTGAAAAAGATGGTAACAAGTTAGAATTAACATGGTTAGTATACTATGATGCTACATGGCCAGGCACATTATCTGGTATGGCTTATGACTCTTGGGGCCAAATCGGTGTTAAGTTAAATATCGAAACAATGGACTTCAATACAGTAGCTAGTGAAACAATGGATGCTAAACCAGGTGAGAAAGACTTTGATATCTATACAATGGGCTTCTCTCTCAGTATTGACCCAGATCCAACAGGTGGTCTATTCGATGCTGATGCTTATTCTGAAGGTGGCTATAACGCTTCTGGTTTCCGTGATGATAGATCACAAGAACTCATTAAAGAAGGTTTAACAGAGTTCGATCAAGCTAAGCGTGCAGAAATCTATAAAGAATGGGCAGTTAGACAAAATGATTTAGTACCAACAGCTATCGTTGCTTATCGTTCTGAAATTTGGGGAATCAGTGATAAAGTTCATGGTTTAGATGATATTGATGTTTATACAGACTTTACACAGATTGTTCAAAATGTAACAATTGATGACTAATTAATTGTCTTAAAAGTGTTAAGCATTGGCAGTACAGCGAAAGCTGTACTGCCTTCATGCTTATTTTGGCCAATATGGTTTATGAAGTGAGGAGGGTTTATGAGAAATTATACGATCAGAAGAATATTGCAGATAATTCCTGTATTCTTAGGTATCCTATTTATATTATTCTTTATCATTGATAAAGCTCCAGGTAGTATCACTACTAATATTATGGATCCTAATATGACTCCGGAATTAAAAGCAGCTTTACAAGAAAAGCTTGATCCTAATTTGCCTTTTTATACAAAGTTCTTTAACTGGATCACTGAAGCATTAAAAGGTAATTTTGGTTATTCTTATAAACATTATCGTCCTGTAATAGACGTTATTGGCGAAAATATTGGTTGTACATTTGCGCTAGCTTTAATAGCTTTAATATTTTCAATGTTAGTAGGTATTCCTTGTGGCATTATTAGTGCAACAAAGCAATATTCTGCTGCAGATAATATTCTTACGGTATTCTCTTTAATAGGACTAGCTTTACCTACATTCTTTTTTGGCTTAATTCTATTAAAGATATTCGCAGCTGATCTTAAATGGCTACCAACATTTGGTATATCAGACCCAATGAAAGCTAACGCACCATTACTTGTAAAAATTGGTGACTGGGCTTATCACTTGATATTGCCTTCACTTGTTTTAGGTTTAGCAGAAATCGCAAGTTTCATGCGTTATACAAGAAGCTCAATGTTAGAAGTAATTAGATCAGATTATATCCGTACTGCACGTGCTAAAGGTTTAAGCGAAAAGATCGTTATTTATAAGCATGCATTTAGAAATGCGATGATTCCTATCGTTACGCTTTTAGGTTTTAGAATTCCAGGATTGATTTCTGGTGCTGTTATGACAGAGACAATTTTCTCTTTGCCAGGCGTTGGTAAATTAAGTGTTGAAGCAGCAACAACAAGAAATTATCCTTTATTACTTGGTATCAATGCGATGTTGACAATGGCAACTTTATTTGGAACTTTAGTTGCGGATTTATTATATGCAGCGGTTGATCCACGTATCAAATATGACTAATAGGAGGACTTATGACTACAATAGACAGAAACGAAATGATTAAGCAGTCAGCTAAACAATACTCCTATTGGGGTGGTGTTTGGAAAAGACTAAAACAGAATAAACTAGCTATGGTTAGCTTAGTTATTTTAAGTATTATTATTCTTGCATGTATATTTGTGCCTTTATTATCAGGTTACAGCATGTATGAAGTAACTAAAGATTTAAATGCTGCACCAAGCGCAAAGCATTTATTTGGAACAGATAAAATTGGCCGTGATTTATTTGTGAGATTATTCTATGGGGGAAGAGTATCATTAGGTGTTGCAGTTGCAGTAACTGCCTTAGAATGCTTAATAGGTGTTTTCCTAGGATCAATTGCGGGATATTTTGGGGGCATGGTAGATACAGTAATAATGCGTATCTCTGAAATCTTTATGTGCTTCCCATTCTTGATGATATGTATCACATTACAAGCTGTATTTGGTAATTCAATCACAACTTTAATTCTTATTCTATCTATTCTATCTTGGCCAAGTATTGCCAGAATTGTAAGAGGACAAATCTTATCATTAAGAGAAATGGATTATATGGAAGCTTGTCGTGCTTTAGGTTTATCTAATAGTAAACAAATTTTCAGACATCTATTCCCTAATGTATTAGCTTATATCATTGTTTATGTAACATTATCAATGGCTAGTGTTATCCTTACAGAAACTTCATTAAGTTTCCTTGGTTTAGGTGTATCGCCACCAACACCAACTTGGGGTAACTTGATTCAAGAGGCTAGAAACTTAATGATTATTCAAAGCAAATGGTGGTACTGGGTACCTCCTGGTATCATGATTTTCTTAAGTATTTTATGTTTCAATATTTTGGGTGATGGCTTAAGAGATGCGATCGACCCTAAGATGCAGAAGTAGAAGGAGGGAGAAAAAATGACTAATTTAGAAAAGAAGACTCCGCTCCTTGAAGTAAAAAATTTAAAGACATATTTCTATAGTAGTGGTGGTCTAGTAAAAGCGGTAGATGATGTTTCCTTTGAAGTATATCAAGGTGAAACTTTAGGTATTGTAGGTGAATCTGGTTGCGGTAAGAGTATGACTTGTATGTCACTAGCTAGACTAGTAGAATGCCCACCTGGTAAATATGAAGGTGGTGAGATACTCTTTGAAAATCAAGATATGTTAAAGATATCTGAAGAGGATATTCGTAAGATTCGTGGTAATAAAATCTCTTATATCTTCCAAGAACCAATGACTAGTCTTAATCCTGTTTATAAGATAGGTAAACAAATTGAAGAAGTCTTAATCTTGCATCGCGACATGTCAAAAGATCAAGCTAAAGAAGAAGCTATTAAAGCTTTAGAATTAGTTAAGATACCTAATCCTGAAAGAATCGTAAATGAATATCCATTCGCTTTATCAGGTGGTATGAGACAGCGTGTCATGATAGCTATGGCCCTAGCATGTTCGCCTAAATTATTAGTTGCAGATGAACCTACAACAGCATTAGATGTTACGATTCAAGCGCAAGTTTTAGATCTTATGAATAATCTAAAACAACAAGTTGATACATCTATTCTATTTATTACACATGACTTAAGTGTTATCGCAGAAATGGCTGATCGTGTCATGGTAATGTATGCAGGTAAAGTGGTGGAATTAGCTAATGTTAATACTATTTTTGAAACACCATTACATCCATATACAATAGGACTAATTGGATCTAGGCCTGATATGTCAACTAATAGTGATAGATTAAATGTTATACCAGGTAATGTACCTGATTTATCAGATTTACCTGAAGGTTGTGCATTTAGTCCAAGATGTCCATTTGCGAGTGATAAATGTCGCTCTAGTATGCCTGATCTAGTTGAAGTAGCACCAGGCCATACTGTACGTTGTTTCTATCCAGGAGGTGAAAAGCATGAGTGAAAATAATAATTTCATAGAAGTACGTAACCTCAAACAATACTTCCCAATTAAAGGTGGTATTTTCAATGGTAGAATCGGTTCAGTAAAAGCAGTAGATGATGTTTCTTTTTCCATTAAAAAAGGGCAGGTAATGGGTCTAGTTGGCGAATCTGGTTGCGGTAAAAGTACAACTGGAAGAACAATGTTGAAATTGCTTGATCCAACTGATGGTGAGATGTTATATGATGGCGTAGATATTTTTAAATTAAACAATAATGATTTACAAAAATATCGTACGAAGATGCAAATAGTATTCCAAGATCCATATTCTTCACTTAATCCTAGATTACCAGTCTATGACATTATTGGTGAAGCAATGTTAGAACACAAAATTGTTTCTAACAAAGAAGAGATGATGAATCGTGTCTTTGAATTAATGGATAAATGTGGTCTCTTCCCTGAACAAGCTGGCCGTTATCCTCACCAATTCTCAGGTGGCCAACGTCAAAGAATATGTATCGCTAGGGCTTTAGCAGTTAATCCTGAATTTGTGGTATGTGATGAGGCGGTATCAGCATTAGATGTTTCTATCCAATCACAGATTATTAATCTATTAAAAGATCTACAGGAAGATTTAGGCTTAACATACTTATTCATTTCACATGATTTATCTGTCGTTAAATTTATTTCTGATGCAGTAGCTGTAATGTATCTTGGTGAGATAGTCGAAATGGGTTCTAAAGAACAAATATTTGAAAACTATGTTCATCCATATACAGAAGCTTTATTATCAGCTGCACCATCATTCGATCCTCGTAAGCGTAACAACAATAAGCGTATTATTTTAGAAGGTGATTTACCTTCACCAAGTAATCCGCCAAGTGGTTGTCGTTTCCATACAAGATGTCCATTTGCGACTGACAGATGTAAAAATGAAGCTCCAGAAACATTTGAGGTCGAAGAAGGACATAGTGTGAAATGTCATTTTGCTAAAGAAAGATATAATAAGTAAAAATGTTATTTATTAAAAAGAAAAATGTCGAAGAGGATGTTCAAAAGATACGCGAATATACTCTTGGTGGCCAATTAGAAGAAGAATTAAAAGAAGAAGCTAAGGCAGAAGCAAGAAGAAAAGAAATAGCTAGTGAATTTACTTGGAAAGATATCTTAGCTATGACAATTGCGATTATCGAAGTTCTTCTTCCATACTTCCTAGTAATGATAGGAGGAATGATGGTTATTTATTTCTTACTTCAATATTTAGCACATAGATAGGAATGATATCATTCCTATTTTTTGATGCATTTATTAAAAATAGGAATATAATACATATAATTGTGAAAATAGAAGGAGATTTAATTATGTTATCAAATTTTGATTTTAGTGGGCCATTACAATCTGCTTTGATTGCAGTATTATTACTCATCTTAGCTTTTATTGTGGCTGCAATTGCGCGCAATATTGTGCGTAAAGTTATGGAGACAATATTCGCAAGAAGAAAAGAAGAAGTAAGCGATGAAGTTAAGGCACAAAGAACAGATATTATTACTCTTATTGGCAATATCGTTTATGCCATTGTTTTCATGCTTTTCTTACCTGGTGCTTTAGATAAATTAGGAGTGTCTTCAGTATCATCACCTATTTCAACAATGGTATCTAAGTTTTTAAATTACTTACCTAATATCATTGCGGCTGTTTTAGTTTTAATCTTTGGGGTATTCCTATCTAGATTAGTAAAACAAGTATTATCTTTAGGTTTAAAGAAAACTAAAGTTGATACATTACAAGATAGAGCTGGTATTACTGCTACTGCAGGTACGAATATTTCAGATATTTTAGCTAATTTAGCATATGTAATTGTCCTTGTATTATTTGTAGTTGCAGCGCTTCAAATTTTAAATCTTGAATCAATTAGTGCTCCTGCAACAGAAATGGTTAGTCAATTATTTGCTTATGTTCCAAATATCTTTGCAGCATTAGTATTAATTGCTTTTGGTGCATTCTTAGCTAATTTAGTATCAAAATTATTAGATAATGTATTGAAGGGTACAGGCGTTGATGCAACAGTATCTAAAGCTTTCCCATCTAATACAAAAGCTACATTCTCTTCTTTAGTAAGTATGGTAGTTTTAATTCTAATCAATATCTTCTTTGTAGTATCTGCACTAAATGTATTAAATATTGAAGTATTATCTAATGTAGGTAATGCAATTATTGGTTATTTACCAAATGTAATTGCTGCAGCATTAATTGCGGTTGTTGCATGGCTTGCAAGTGATAAGGTTGGAGAATTTGTATTAAAGGCTAGTCCAAATGCGAATGGTTTAGTAAATGTTATTAAAGGTGCTATTCTAGTATTAGCTTCATTTATGATTCTAACGCAATTAGGTATTGCCAAAGATATAGTTAATAATTTATTTTCTTATCTAGTGATTGCTGCTGCTGTTGCTTTCGCTCTAGCATTTGGCTTAGGTGGAAAAGATTGGGCAGCTAAAAAACTAGATGATTTTGATCAAAAGAAAAATAGATAGTTAAATTAAGAAAGCTTCCTATATATAAAAAGGAAGTTTTTTTAATACCTGTTAGTGGATATCGTCAATAAAAGAGGTGCTATAATAAATGTGTAAGATTATATTCTTAGGGAGATATAGACAATGAATAAAACAATAAAAATAATTTTTCATTATTTTGTAGTATTCATGCTTATGGTGGGCTTAACTTCTTCCAAAATGTCATCAATATATGCGGAAGATACTGCTGCTAATAAGCCTTCTATAAAAAATACAATAGCGAAAGTCAATGATACGACAGGATCTTATGAACTTGCTGCTGCGGAAGAGGCTACAATGAGCGATATTGTAGAACTTATAAATTTAGAAGCAGGAAAGACTTATTATATTCTTTTATTTATTTATAAAGATGGTGTGCAATTTGCTGATTCTGGAATGGTAGCTGTTACTAGTGAAGAGACTACTAAAACAGTTACTTTCTCTAAAAAGATTAC
Source organism: uncultured Erysipelotrichaceae bacterium (assembly GCA_902784015.1). Classification (GTDB taxonomy): domain Bacteria; phylum Bacillota_I; class Bacilli_A; order Erysipelotrichales; family Erysipelotrichaceae; genus Bulleidia. The sequence continues at coordinate 6,526 of CACZTC010000176.1, forward strand.
AGAAGCTGGCACTTATACGATAAAAACAGAATTATCTATAGATGGTGAGGTTATCGATAGTCATAATGCTTCATTAGATGATGCAAATGAAACAGTAGTAGTTACATATAAAGAAGATGAACCAACTATTTATGTAAGTGTTACAAAAGAATTTAGAGATGGCGTTGAAAAGATTCCTGTTACTATTAAGCTTTTACGCAATGGTGAAGCTATTAAAGAAATAGAATTATCAGATTCAAATAATTGGGAGTATACTTGGACTAATCTTCCTAAATTAGATAATGATGGTAATGAATATGAATATGAATTAGAAGAAGTGGAGCCTGAAGGATATACATTAGTTGAAAATGGTCGATCTTTTGATGACGATGGCAATCTTTCAGCTGTATTCATTAATGATATAGATGATACATATGACTCAAATCCAATCACTGTGAATGTCACTAAGTTATGGGTAGGCCCAGAAGGTGATTCAGTTCAAGTTCAATTAATAAGACGGGATATTCAAACTGATGAATTTGAAATGTGCGGGGATCCTGTTGTTATTACTAAGGAAATGGGTTGGAAATATACATGGACTGATTTAGAGCCTAATTATTATTATGATGTTGATGAAATACCAACCGAAGGATATGCATTATCTTATATCCATTCATCTGCTGAAGGTAGTAATTATAATATTGAGCTGACAAATTCAAAAGTATATCCAATTAGAATTAGTAAAACTGATTCAAGTGGTAAAGCAGTTGAAAAAGCTCATATTGTTTTAAATTATATCGATGAAAAATTTGATTTAGGTCCACTTCTTGTTAATGAATGGGATTCTACTAATGAAGCTTTTGAAATAGAATTAATTCCAGGAAAATTCAATTTAGAAGAAACATCTTCTCCTGAAGGTTATAAAAA
>CACZTC010000177.1 GCA_902784015.1 uncultured Erysipelotrichaceae bacterium
TGAAGCTTTCGAAAGAACATATCGCGCTAAAAAGTATCTTGGCTTAGTTTATATAGATGTGGATGGTTTAAAAGATTATAATGACACATATGGCCATAAGGCTGGCGATAATTATTTGATTAATTTCAGTAATTATTTAAAGAATGCAAGCAAGATAGATAATTTTTTTGTAGCTAGATTTGGTGGCGATGAATTTATTCTTATTTTCGAAAATAGAAATACTAAAGAAATAAAAACTATTATTAATAGATTAAGAAAGAATACATATATGGAATTTTCAGCAGGCATCTATAATGCAATCCCTAAAGGTAAAGCTAAGAGCTGGGAATTCTTAACTAAAGCAGATAAAGATTTATATAAAGAAAAAGATAATAAAGAATCTATATCTAAGAATGATTTTTGGTATTTATAGTATCTATTTATAATTTCATCATTATTATTTAAATATTATGTTATGTGATTTAGTCACATACATAATATTTTTTTAGAAGTATTATTTTAATGCAAGGAGGAAGTAGATATGAGAATAATCATGGAAGAACCATTAAAAGAATATATGGAAGAAAATAAGATCAAAGATATAGTGGTTGAAGTAGGGATATGTATAGCTTGTGGAGGTCAATATAATAATGTCCAAGCTAGATTCCCTAGGGAGGATGAAGTCTTTGATCCAAATGACTATGATATTTATGAATCTGATTATGGTCATATCTATTTAGCTAAAGAGAATATAGAATATGGCGATACACTTAGATTAATTTGGAAAAATTATTATTTCTCAGGCTTAGGTGTATCTGGTGCTAAAGCAATTAACCCCTATTAAGAAGGAGACTAATCTCCTTTTTTTTATAAAAAAATATGCTTATTTTTTAATTTGAAGTTATTATGATAATAGAGGATAAATAGATGGAAGAATTATTATATGAAATGATATTTAAAAGAAAGTCTTTTCATATTTTTCGTAATAATAAAACTAAAGAATATTATCATGAGAGCTATCATATAGAAGATAAAGAATATGAAGAAATAGAAAGATTCTTTAATTCTATTAAGCCTTTATATGAAGATATTAAAGTAGCGATGAGAATAGCTAATAATGAAGAGACGACTTGTAAAAGAGGACAAGAGAAAGTAATCCTTCTATATAGTGAAGAAAAAGATAATTATCTAATGAATATTGGCTATATTGGTGAAATCTTAGATTTATATTTAGCTTCCAAGAATATAGGTAAATTATGGTTTGGTTTAAACAAAGCTAAAATGGAAGATTATCAAGGTTTGAAATATGTAATTATGATAGCTATAGCTAAAGTAAGTGAAGATAGTTTTCGTAAAGATATGTTTAAAGCTAAAAGAAAAGAATTAGTTGATATATGGGAAGGAGAGGATATTAATGATATAGGTAATATTATCCGCTTTGCCCCAAGCGCCTGTAATACTCAACCATGGAAAGTAAAAAGAGTTAATAATATATTAAAAGTATATAGATATATTAGTCCTATAAAAAAGTGGGTTATGCCAATAGCGGGAGTAATACATTTTAATCATATTGATATAGGTATCTTTCTTTGTTTTTTAGAATTATGCTTGAAACATAATTCTATCAATTATGAAAGACAATTATATCTTGATGATAAAAATGAAGAAATGAATTATATTGCAGAATATAAATTGAATATATAAAGAAGGGATGGAAATGATATGAAATTACAAGCCTATATATGTCCGCAATGCGGAGGTTCATTACAAGTAGAAGAAGGTACTACTATAACAACTTGTCCTAATTGTGGTAATCAAATTCATATTATTTATGACAATGATGAAAATATGAATAATACAAAAGCATTTACAACAACTGAAGGTTTACTAGTAGCTAGCGCAATTGTACCGGATAATTATGAATTAAGTGCTTCGATTAATTATAATTGGCAATCAGAATTTGTGCCTTTAACTACTTTTATTAGAGCTATGAATAAAGAAGGAGATATTGTCTTAGCTTCTTCTAGTAAAGAGATGTTTCATGATGTAAGAAGTGCATTGATAAAAGGAATACATGCCTTACTACAAACTCATACAAGAAATGGTTATACAAAATATATTGATGCTGAATCTTATATTAAATCATGGGCAGAAAAGATGTCAGGAACTTCTTTAAATCTAGAAGCGACTACTGATTTACCTTCTCAATTTGGTAAACATCCAGAATATCTAAAAGAAGCCTTCAATTATGATTTATCTTTATATAACAGATATATGGAGATGACTTTTCAGATTAAAGATATGGTTGTAGATGAGAAGTTATATAAATATAGTGGGATTCTAAATGGTGATGAGATAGTAGTTTTAGCTGCGGCTGATTATATAGCTGCTGAACTAAAAAGCCCATTAAGTCCAGGCTTTGGTAATATAGGTGATGCTTTAGGTAATTTAAGCGAAGCCTTTGGCGGTAATGGTAAAGAAAGAATAGCTAAATTATCTTCAGGATTAAATGAATTTAAAGATAAGCTTAGTCATGTCGCTAGTGGTAAAGATAAAATGAGTATGGATGATTGGATGAAAGGCGGCATCTTAGGCAAGATGATGAGAGATAAGAAAAATAAAAATGAAGAAGAAAATATAATCAAAGAAGATAATCATAAAGAAGAAATAAGTGAAGATATATTTGGTTATCGTAAACATGTTGATCAAGTTTCTTATGGAGCATATCGCAAATATATATGTATATGTTTAAAAGAAAAAGAAGAAGCTGCTACCAATATCTTTTTACGCTTCTTAAATAGTATTAAGCAAGATGCTAATATCGCTAATAAAGAAGCTTCAATGATACAAGCTAAATTCGAACAACTTCAAAAAGAAGTAGCTATGAATCAAGCGAAAGCTAGGCAAATGCAAATGCAAACCCAGCGCCTTCAACAACAAACTTCACAAATGATCGCAAATAATGCAAGAAGTGCTTCAGAGGGGCTAATGGATTCTTGGAATAAGAAGATGGCTTCTGAGTCGCATATTAGTTCAGCCTATTCAGAAGCTATTAGAGGCGTGGATACTTATGTAAATAGTAGCGGCCAAGAAGTTGAGGTTGGGCTAAGTGCAGATCATGTATATCAAAATACATATGGTGATACTTATGGCATAAGTGGTACTGATATAGATGAAAGCTTAGCCAATCAATTGAATTGGACTAAATTAGATAAAAAAGATTAATATATGCCTTTATTATTTATAGATGATAAAAGTGAAATAGAAGATATTATAAATATCGAAATTAATAAGCCTGAAATCTTAGATGATTTTTCTATTAAAGAAGTTTATCGAGCTTCATTAAATAAAGCTAAAGCTTTAGGATATGATGAGATCGTTGTATCTTTGATAGATGGATTAGTTTCAATAAAACCAATAATAGAAGAGATTAAAGATTTTTTAGATGATAATGAAATGATAATTAATCTTTTGATTGAAGATAGATCTTCGCTTGGTATTAGTGAAGATATTATCGAAGAGATTAATAATTCAATCATAGATAATGATGATTTATATTATCTAAAAGAAGCTAGTGAATATAGTGGTAAAGATTATTTGGCGACTAGCTCATTTTTAGGAAATAAAAAAGAGACTTTGGCTTTTAATAGTAATTATGATTATGCATCAATTGATGATGTTATTCATAATAAAGATAATACTTTTCAAGAGTATTTATTCCATTTAATTGATAAAAAAGGAATAGATGAAGTTGTAGTATATAAGAAAGCTAATTTAGATAGAAAACATTTTTCTAAAATAAGAAGTAATAAAGATTATCAACCTTCTAAAAAGACCGCAATAGCTTTAGCGATAGCTCTAGAATTAAATCTTGATGAAACAAAAGATTTATTATTAAGAGCGGGCATAGCTTTATCGCCAAGTAATATCTTTGATTTAATTATTGAATATTGTCTCAATAATAATATCTATGACATATATGAAATCAATTCCATTCTTTATAAATATAATCAACCAATATTAGGCTTATAAATGTCGCCTATAAAGAGACCTTTATAAGTCTTTTTCTTTATATGCTTAGCTTAGAAAGATGAGGTAAGCAAAATGAAGAAGAAAGAGAATAATGTTGTTGAAGTAATATTTATCTTAGATCGTAGTGGTTCAATGGAAGGAAGAGAATTAGATACAATAGGAGGCTTTAATGCGAATCTAGCTATTCAAAAAAAAGAAGAAGGGGAAGTGATTTGGTCAACTATCTTATTTGATGATCAATATGAAGTAATTCATGATCGTTTACCTATTAAAAAAGTTAAACCAATTAGTGAAAAAGAATATTATGTTAGAGGTTGTACAGCTTTATTAGATGCGATAGGTATTACAATCAATCATATCGCTAATGAACATAAGGTAAATAAGAAGGATGTTGTCAATAAAACTATATTTATTATTAGTACGGATGGCTTAGAGAATGCAAGCGAAGAATATAATTATAAAGATATTCATAAATTAATTAGTAAATATAGCGAAAAAGAAGGTTGGGAGTTTATATTTCTAGGGGCTAATATGGATGCAATTAAAGAAGCAAGTAAAATAGGTATCCGTTCTTCAAGAGCAGCTAGCTTTATGAATGATGAAGAAGGTATTGAGAAAAATTATAGTGTTATAGCTAATACATTGAGTAAATTTAGAAAAGATATGGTATTAGGTGAAGATATATTAGATGAAATAAAAGAAGATTATCAAAAAAGAAGCTAAAAGATATAAAGAGATTTATATCTTTTATTCTTATAAATATCATTTAAAATATAA
>CACZTC010000178.1 GCA_902784015.1 uncultured Erysipelotrichaceae bacterium
AAAGATGTCATATTATTGAAGGCTTGATGAAGGCTGTTTCGATTCTAGATGATGTAATAAAGATAATTAGAAATTCTGAAGATAAAGCAGATGCTAAAAAGAATCTTATGAAGAAATATAAATTTGATGATGCTCAAGCAGAAGCTATTGTCACTTTACGTTTATATCGTTTATCAAATACTGATATAACCATTCTTCGTGAGGAATTTGCTGAATTAGTTAATAAGATTGAAGAAACTAAAGCTATTATCGAAAATAAAAATGTATTACGCTCAGTTATAGTCAAAGAATTAAAAGAAATAAAGAAAGAATATGGCGAAGAAAGAAGGACAAAGATTGAATCAGAAGTAGAAGATATCGTTATTGATAAGACCCAGATGATAACAAATGAAAGAGTTATGGTGACAGTATCTCGCGATGGTTATATTAAAAAAGTATCAATGCGCTCATATCAAGCTTCTAATGGTCAAGATACTGGTATTAAAAATGAAGATAGTTTAATTGGTACTATTGAATGTGATACAGTTGATAATCTTCTCTTATTCACTTCTAAAGGTAATTATGCATTATTACCTATATGGAAAATAGAAGAAGCTAAGTGGAAAGATATAGGATCACATTTAAATAAATTAGTCAAAATTGATGGTGAAGATAAGATTATTAATGCTATCTTGATTAAAGACTTTAATACATATGCTTGGATAGTAACTATTTCTTCAATTGGGCAAATTAAGAAATCACCAGTTTCTTCATGGCAAGCGGAAAGAATTAATAAAGTTATGACAGCGATGGCTGTGCCAACTCATGGCAATATGATTAGAGCTTTTGTAGCTTATGAAGGTGATGAAATATTAATGGCGAGTAGGGAAGGTTATGCATATAGATTCCCAGTTAGCGATATACCAAGTACAGGGCTAAAATCAAAAGGTGTTAAAGCTATGAATTTTGGCAAGGGTGATAGAGTTGGTTATGGTTGCCCAATTCATGAAGGAGATAATACTTTCTTTGTGATGAGCGCAACAGGAGGCATGAAACGTATCCATTATGAAGATATTGTAGATGGTAATAGACCTAAGAAAGGTAATCTTATCATTAAACATGTTAAATCTAATCCAAGTTATATTTCATATATTAATCCTATTTCTGCAAGTACAGAATTAACTTTTATAGATCCAGAAATACAAATAATTAAATCTAGTGATATACCTTTAAAGAATAAAGATAATGGCTTCTCTAATCCATTAGTTTTAAAGAAGAATTTCTTTTTAGTTAAAGGTATCGAAGAATGTAAAATTATTGATATTCCTGAAGGAGTAGATGATATTGTTCATGAAGATATTGAACAAATATCATTATTTGATGAGGATTAAGATGGGATATTGTAAAGGTTGCGGAGCTTTACTGCAAAGCGAAGATAAGAATAAGACAGGATATACACCTAAAATAAATAACGAATATTGTCAAAGATGTTTTCGTATTATTCATTATGATGATTTAACTATATCAATGCGAAAGGGAATAGATGCTGATACAGTTATTCATCAGATAGAAGATATGGATGCACTTATATTATGGGTGGTAGATTTATTTGACTTTGAAGCTAGTATCATACCAGGCTTAAATCGCAAAATAACAGAAAAAGATATCATTATGGTAGCTACTAAAAGAGATTTATTTCCTAATAGCATCCAAAATGATAAACTAGCACAATTTGTTTTTGATAGATTAGAAGAATATGGAATATTAATAAATGAATTAGTCATAACTTCTAAAGATGATAAACAAGGCTTAAAAGATATTGAGCAAGCAATTGCTTATTATCAAAAGAATAATGAAAAAGAAATTGTCGTAATAGGTAGAGCTAATGCAGGTAAGAGCACTTTACTTAATAGTTTGATGAAAGAAAATATCCTAACAGCTTCAAAATATCCAGGCACAACCTTAGATTTAAACCGCATTGAATATAATGGTTATACTTTCATTGATACGCCAGGCATTGAAATAGAAAATAGTATATTGATGTGCACAAAAGAGAGTGATTTAAAACTAATCCTACCGCAAAGAAGAATAAAACCTAAAGTATTTCAATTGAAGGGGGATCAATCTTTTGCCCTAGGTGGCTTGTGCCGCATTGATTTATTTGATTGTGATAATGCAAGTATTGTTTTCTATTTAAGTGATGAAATTAAAATACATCGCTCTAAAGTGGATAATGCTGAGGATAATTGGACTAAGCATTATGGTGAATTATATATACCAATTCCTATTTATGATGAGAAAAATAAGAGAATAATTAAAAAAGAATGTGATGAGATGGATATTGTTGTGAATGGACTGGGATTTATGAGCGTTCATGGTAATATAAAAAAGATAGAAGTAAGCGTTCCAAAGGGAGTGGATATTACTATAAGAAAGGCAATGATTTAATGTTAAATAAAAAACAAAAAGTATTTTTAAGATCTTTAGCACAAAAAGAAAAGGCTATTTTTCAAGTGGGCAAAGAAGGCTTGAGTGATAATTCAATTGCGACTATTAATAATGCTTTAAGGAAAAGAGAATTAATAAAGATATCGGTATTAAAAAGTGCACCTGTTGAAGTCAAAGAAATAGCACTTGATTTAGCAGCTATGACGAAAAGTGAATTAATTCAAATTATTGGCAGACAAATAGTTTTATATAAAAAAGCAAAGGATACAAAAATAATATTACCATGATAATTGCTGCATCTTTTGATCCTATCACCAAAGAAGAAATAACATTGATTAAATCTTTTATGAAAAAAGATAATATCTTTTTATATATAAAAGAGGAAGGTGTTATACCAAAAGATATAAGAACTAAATTAGTCTCACAAGCAATCAAGCATTTTAAAAAAATAAAAATTATTGAAAAGTATGTTGATAATGCTATAGAAATAGATAATAGCAGCGAAGAAAAAGTTAGAGATGGTAATTATGATTTAGCTGCACCAGGGATTAAGAAAGTATTGCTTCAAGAAGGTTATTATTTTGATTATTTAGCTAAAAAGATGTGTGGTGAATATCGTTATAAACATTCACTAAGCGTAGCTAAAACCGCAAGTTTATTAGCTAAGCATTATAATCTTGATGAAAAATATGCTTATAATATTGGCTTATTGCATGATATTACTAAAGATTTGCCACTAGAAATACATGAAGAATTATTAAAAGATAAATTAGATATATTAACTTACTCAAATAAAATATGGCATAGTTTCAGCGCTCCAATCTGGCTATCAAAAAATCTTGGCATTAAAGATAAAAGATTTCTTAAAGCAATAGAAAGGCATACACTAGGAAATACTAAAACAAAATATGATGATATAGTATATGTCGCTGATAAGATAGAGCCATTAAGACCATATGATACAA
>CACZTC010000179.1 GCA_902784015.1 uncultured Erysipelotrichaceae bacterium
TATTTTAATATTTCTAACAATAATAATATAAATGTTGAAATAAAAGGCGAAGTAATTAATGAAGGTATTTATGAAGTAGAAAATTATACAACTATTAATGATTTATTAGAATTAGCTAAACTAAAAGATGATGCTGATATTAGTAATATCAATTTAAATAATAAATTACATGATGGTGATGTTATTGTCATAAATAAAAAAGGTGATAATAAATTACTTATTTCTATTAATGCAAGTAGTATTGAGGAATTAATATTATTACCAGGTATTGGTAATAAAGTTGCAGAAGCAATAATAGATTATCGAAATGATAATGGTTCATTTCAAAATTTAGAAGATTTAAAAAAAGTAAAAGGTATAGGTGATAAAAAGTATGAAAGGCTTAAAGACTATATTAAGCTTTAGGCATGCTAAGGTATTTTTCCTATTTCTATTTCTTTTTTTATTATTAAAAAATATTTTTTTCTATTCTTCTTTTCTGATATTACTAATTCTCTATTCTTATATAACTAAAGATAAATCGGTAATATTCTTATTTATTATATTTATTATTTTATCTTTATCTTTTTATAAAAAAAATTTACCTGATATTAATGAGGGTAGAATTGTTGAGATAAAAGAAAAATATATAATAATTCAAAAAGGTAATACTAAAATATTAGCTTATACAAATGATGAATTTTATTATGATGCTATTATTCAATTTAAAGGAGATTTTAAAGAAATTGAAGATACTTATGGTTTTTATCGATATTCATATAAAAATTATTTAAATAACAAAAATGTTTATTATTATACTAATTTAGAAAAATATAAAATTATTAAAAATAATATTACTTTAAGATATTTACTACAAAAAATTATTAATAATAAAAAGAATAAAAAATTGTTAAAGCTATTCTTACTAAATATAAATAATAATGATATAGAGGATTATATATATTTATATAGTTTTTCTTATTATGGAATCATTTATGCTCTTGATATTTTGTTAAATAGATTTATTAATAAAAAGAAACTTAAAATAATAAGAATAGTTTTATATATTTTCTTAAATATACTTTATGCATTTCCACTAGCTTTAACTTATCATTTATTATTAGAAATATTTGATGAAGATAATAATTATAAATGGATTATTAGAATTATTATGATTCTAATCTATAAGAATTCATGCATTAATCCGTTATTTATAATTCCTATAATTAATTCTTATTTACCTTTATATAATGATAAATATAAAAAATATTTTTATCAGACATTGATTAGTGCTACATTATTTAATTCAATTAATCTATTTTATATATTCTTTTTTAAATATTTATTATTAATCAAAGGCTTATCTTGGTTTTATTCTATCTTGGTTTTAATTATTGATAATGGCTATATAATCTTAGAATTTATATATAAATATTTATATTTCTTTTATGAGTTATTAAATATTAAAGGATCTATATTTGGTTTTGGTTTAATATTCTTTTTATTATTTATATCAATATTTAAAAATATAAAGTATAAATATTTATTAAATTTTCTAATTCTATTTTTATTTCAATTATTTGGGCTATTTCATCCTTTAGCAGAAGTGACATTTATAAATGTTGGGCAAGGGGATGCAATTGTTATTAGAGAGCCTTTCAACAATAATAATATCCTTATTGATACAGGTAAAAGAAGTCAACTCAATAATTTATGCAATTATTTAGATGCTAAAGGTATTTATACTATAAATACATTATTTATAAGTCATCATGATAGTGATCATGATGGTAATATGAATGATATTATTGATAAATATAATGTTAATCATGTTTATGATAAACATTTTAATAATATTATTATAAATAAATTACTATTCTATGATTTAAATACAATAGATAATAATGATAAAAATGAATCATCATTAGTCTTATATACAAAAATTAATAATATTAGCTTTCTTTTTATGGGTGATGCTAGTAGTTATACAGAATATGAAATAATAAAAAAATATCCAAATCTAAGAGCTGATATTTTAAAGCTTTCTCATCACGGCAGTATTACAGGTACTACAAAAGAATTATTAGATACAGTAATGCCAAAATTAGGTATTATTTCTTCTGGTAAATATGAAATATATCATCATCCCAGTAACATTATTCTCGAAAGATTAAAACAATATCATATAAAATATTTAGATACCAAAACAGAAGGGGATATTAGCATATTCTTTATTGGAAATATATCATTTATTATCACCAGTAATAAACATTTTTCTTTTCTAATCAATGATATAGATATTATATAATTAGTATATGCCTATATATTTTTTGAGCGGTAAAGATAAATATCGTATTAAGAATAAATATCAATCTTTATTAGAAGAATATCAAATCAAAAAAGAAGATTTATCAATATTTGATGGAAGTGATGATAAGAACTTTTCTTTAGAAGAAGCATTAATAGAATGTGATACTTTTTCTTTGTTTGATGATAATATGCGATGCGTTGTAATACGTAATCCATATTTCTTTGATCCTTCATTTAAGAATACTAAAAGTGAAGAAGAAAAAAGAGATAAGAGAATTAATATGTTAAAAACATATCTTGAAGATAATAATGATAATAGTTTATTAATAATTATTTGTGATGAATTTGATGCAGATAAAAGAAAAGCAGAATATAAATTATTTAATGAGAAAAATAGTAATATATTCCAATTTGATGTTATGAAGAGTTGGGAATTCGAAAAATATGTTAAAGATATAATTAAA
>CACZTC010000180.1 GCA_902784015.1 uncultured Erysipelotrichaceae bacterium
ACAAGAGAAGATACAGGATGGAGGGAAGAATATATGTCAATGAGACTAGCAATAGAGGATGCTTTATATCATGGCGAGAAAAGAGGAATAAAAAAAGGGGAAGAAAAAGCTAGAAAAGAAGATATCTTTAACTTTTATTTAATATTGAAAGATATGATGGATGAGAATGAGGCCATTAAAAAGATAGCCAAACAATTTAATATGAGTGAAGAGAGAGTCAATAGAATTATTATGAATATGATTAAGAATAATAAGTAGTATGAGAGGATATGTCTATGAATGAATTTATGAAAAAGAATTATGAATTACAATCTTTAAAACTAATTGATAAGTTACGTAGCAGAAACTTTGGCGCTGATTATTTCGATAGTAAAGAAGAGATGCTTGATTATTTAAAAAGTAATATTGCCAAAGGTAATAGTGTTGCGGTGGGAGGATCAATGACTTTATTTGAAACAGGAGTTATTGATTATTTAAATGAGAATAAAGATATTGACTATGTTGATAGATATCATACTGATAATATTGAAGAAGTATATTTAAAGTCATTGACAGTTGATTGTTTTATTACTAGCACAAACGCCATAACTTTAGATGGCATTCTATATAACGTTGATGGAAGAGGTACAAGAGTTGCACCATTTATTTTTGGGCCTAAGAAAGTTTATGTTATATGCGGCGTGAATAAAATAGTACAAAATTTAGATGAAGCTAAAGCGCGTGTTGAACATATAGCAGCTCCCGCTAATAATATAAGACTGAATAGAACTAATCCGTGTACTACTATTGGCCAATGTGTTCACTGCAATAAAGAAGAAACAATATGTAATCAATATGTCATCACAAGAAGATCTGGTGTTAAAGATAGAATTCATATTTTGTTAATAAATGATTCATTTGGATATTAATAGAATGAAAATGTAAGCGGTTTAAAAATTCGATAATACCGAACGATAATGCGACAATTTCGAAAATAGATATTGTCGCTCTTTTTTTTTGATGCTATATTTCAAGTGTAAAGAAGAATCTAAGGGCTGTGAAATCATGTCAGAAAAGAAAACAAAAAAAGAACAATCAAAGATTCAGTCTGTTGCAAGAGCGCTAAATATTGTCGATATATTATCTAGTAATAGTGATGGTATGTCTCTAGCACAAATATCAGAAAAGATGGAATTACCAAAAAGCACTGTCTATGGTTTACTTGCGACATTAAGAGATTTTAATTATGTGAGCCAAGATAATGAGAGTGGTTATTATTTACTTGGAACTAGATTATTTGAATTAGGTAATCAAGTTGCAAGAAATTGGGATATTAAAGATGTAGCTTTTCCAATAATGCGTAAACTAAATAAGCAATTTGGTGAAACAGTTCATTTAGGCGCCGAAGATAATGGTGACATGCTTTATTTAGAAAAACTTGAATCAGATTCTTTGCTTGATATTAGCTCTGGTGTGGGTCTTAGATTACCAATGCATTGTAGTGGCTTAGGAAAAGTCTTATTAGCCGAAAAAAGTCCTGCTGAATTGAAAAGATATATTATTCAAAAAGGTTTAACACCTTTAACAAAAAGAACAATCACCACCCAAAAGGAATTAGAAAAAGAATTAGCTCGAGTTAGAAAGCAGGGCTACGCAATTGATGATGGTGAAATCATGGAAGGCTTAAGATGTGTAGGAGCACCTATCCAAGATGCTAACGGTAAGGTTAGATATGCCATAAGTGTATCGGGACATATTAAAAATATGTATGGAAAACGTTTAGATAATATCATTCATGAAACTATAAAAGCAGCTGATGAGATATCTAAAACAATGATTACAAGGTAAGAAAGGCAAATGAGCATTTATATTTAACTATAGGAGGACAAAGAGGAAATGCCAACAAAGAAAACAACAAAGAAAGCAGTAAAGAAAACAACAAGACCTGAGATTGCTAATAGCATCAAAACAGGCAAATTCAAGACGAATTATCATGATTTAGGTGATGGATTCCCAGTAGTATTCTTACATGGTTCTGGTCCAGGTGTAACAGCATATGCAAACTGGAATAAAGTGTTCCCATTATTAAAAGATGAGTATCGTGTAATTGCACCAGATCTAGTAGGCTTTGGTTATACAGAGCGTGTTAAAGGCCAAACATATGGTATGCGTGTTTGGGTTCAACAAACAAAAGATTTATTTGATGCTTTAGGTATCAAGAAAGCTAACTTAGTTGGGAATTCATTTGGTGGCGCTTTAGCACTTTCATTTGCGATTAATTATCCAGATCGAGTTAACAAACTAGTTCTTATGGGTGCTATGGGTGTAAGTTTCCCAATCACATATGGTTTAGATGAAGTTTGGGGTTATACACCATCTCCTGAGAATATGGCTAAATTGTTAAATATCTTCACATATGACCATTCAAATGCTTCACCTGAATTAGCTGAATCTCGTTATCAAGGTTCAATTCAACCTGGATTCCAAGAAAGCTTCTCATCAATGTTCCCAGAGCCTCGTCAGAAAGGTGTTGAGGATATGGCTGGCGACCAACAATATATTAGAGATATTCAACATGAAACATTAATCATTCATGGTAGAGAAGATAGAGTTAT
>CACZTC010000181.1 GCA_902784015.1 uncultured Erysipelotrichaceae bacterium
AATGTATGCTTTATATAAGCTTATTCCAAGTGATCCTGCTCGTAACCAATTAGAAGCGCAAAAGAAATCACTGAAACCGGAAGAATATAATAGACTATATAAACAATTAAGAGAAGAAATGGGTTTAGATGATCCTATTGTAGTTAGATATGCAAGATGGATGGGTTTAGCGCCTACTAAAAAAGGTAATTTCGATGGTTTATTAGAAGGGAATTTTGGTGATTCATCATTTTTCAAAAAACCAATTGTAGAGGTGGTAAAAGAACCGATTAAACTAACCGTATTTATAAATATTTTTGTAACAATATTTGCCTTAGGCATAACGATACCATTAGGTATTTATTGTGCTGTCCATAAAGGAAATCTTTTTGATCGATTTACGCAAGTATTTACAATTGTTGGCTATAGTATTCCTTCTTATATTATTGCTTTAGTATTTATATTTATTTTTGCAGTCATTCTAAAATGGTTCCCAGTTAGTGGTATTGGTACTCCTGGCGCGGAATATACCGGATTGAAGTTTTTCATTGATAGATTATATTATCTCGCTTTACCTTTAATAGTTATGACATTTGGCTCTTTAGGTGGTATGACAAGATATGTTAGAGCAGCTATGATAGATGCTTTAAGTATGGACCATATCAAGACTGCTAGAGCTAAAGGTGTTAAAGAAAAAACAGTTATTTATTCTCATGCATGGCGTAATGCTTTACTTCCAGTTGTTACATTAATAATTGGATGGTTCCTAGGTATCTTTAGTGGTTCAGTTATTATTGAAAATACTTTTAATATTAATGGTATGGGTTCTCTATATATTAAAGCTTTAGGTAACCATGATTATGATTTAGCTTTAGCTATGCAGATGTTCTATACAGTGGTATCTCTAATTGGTGCACTTATTATGGACTTAAGCTATGGCTTAGTAGATCCACGTGTAAGGATTACTAAATAGGAGGAGAAGAAGATGAGTGAAAAGAAAAGAAAAACATCACTTCTATCAAATCTATTCGGTAACCGAAATAAAGAAGTGGATATCTTAGTTGAAGAACAAATTCAAAGTCCAGGAAGAATGATGCTTGATAATTTCTTGCATAATAAGTTAGGGATGATAGGTTTCTTAGGTTTCTTGGCAATATTTATTTTCGTAATTGTTGCGCCATTATTTGTGCCTATTAATTTAGGTGATTCAGATCCAACTCAAGCAAATATTCCGCCAACAAGATCGATGCTAAATGTGCCTAATGAATTAAAAGGGCATGTTCAAGCAATTGCGCCAGGCCCAACATATGCAGTTGGTTGCGATGATAATGGTAAAGTTTATATTTGGGGTTATACAAAAATTACAGATGTCTTAGATATATCTAAAGTTCCTGATGAAGTAAATCGTGCTAAGATAGTAGATTTAGCAGCTGGTTATGACCATGTTGTGGCTTTAGATGATGAAAATAATCTTCATGTTTGGGGTAATACTCGTCTAGGACAAGCTCGTATCCCAGATGAATTAAAAAGTGGTCGTACAAAGAAAGCGGATACTATTATTCAAATTGAAGCTGGTTATCAAATCAGTGGTGCTGTAACTGATACTGGTTATGCATATTTTTGGGGTAATAGTAATATGGCAGATATTGATGTTAAGAAAGAATATCAAGGTCATATTAAAAAGATTGCGATTGCAACATATCATTATTGTTTATTACTTGATGATGGTTCAGTTGTATATGGTGGTCTTGAATCATCAAATGCTTTCACAAATATTCCATCTAATTTAAATAGTGGCGTAGTTGATATTGCTGCAAGCGGCGAAACGATGGCAGCTGTTAGCGAAGATGGAAAGATTACTGTTTGGGGTAATGCTTCCAAAGGTGAAAAGAATATTCCTGAAACAGAGAGTAAACCTGTAGAGATATATGGTGGAAGATATCATTATACAGTTTTAATGGATAATGGTGATGTTGTTTCATGGGGTGATAATTCTCATGGTGAAGCAAGCGTTCCTGCTTCCATTAACGGAGAAGATATTGAAACAGTATATGCTGGTTTTTACCAAAATTATGCAGTTACAAAAAGTGAAGATATTAAAGCGTGGGGCTTAAAAGGTCATGCTTTAGGTACTGATGATTTGGGTAGAGATATTCTTACTAGACTTGTGAATGGTGGTAAAACAACTATGACAGTTGGATTTATTGCGGAAGTTATTTCTATTCTTATTGGCGTTATCATGGGGGGCTTAGCAGGTTATTTTGGTGGTAAGACAGATATGATTATTATGCGTATCTCGGAAATAGTAGGTGGTTTACCATTCTTACCATTTGCCTTATTATTATCAGCTATTATTGGTTCAAGAATTGATGTTAAATTAAGAATGTATTTAATCATGGTAGTTCTTGGCGTCCTTGGTTGGACAGGTATATGTCGATTGATTCGTGCCCAAATTTTGGCAGAACGTGAAAAAGAATTCGTTTTAGCTGCTCAAGCAATGGGAGTTAAAGAGGGTACCATTATCTTCAAACATATTCTTCCTAATGTTTTATCTATTCTATTAGTTCAAGCAACCTTAGGTTTTGCGACATGTATGTTGACGGAATCTTCATTATCTTATTTAGGCTTCGGTATTACACCACCAACACCTACTTGGGGTAATATGCTTAAGGGTGCTAATAACTCAATTGTAATACAACAATAGTGGTGGCGTTGGGTTTTCCCTGCTGCAATATTTGGTATCTGTACAATATGTATTAACTTGATGGGTGATGCAATTAGAGATGCAGTCGATCCTAAGTCGTTAGGAAGATAGGAGGTAAATATGGCACTATTAGAAGTTAAAAATTTACATACCTATTTCACAACGAAGAAGGGTATTGTCAAAGCAGTAAATGATGTTGATTATGAAGTTGAGGCTGGTAAGACGCTTGGCTTAGTTGGTGAATCTGGATCCGGAAAAAGCGTTTCAGCAATGAGCATTATCAAATTATTAGATGGTAATGGATATATTGATAGTGGCGAAATATTCTTTGATGGCAAAGATTTAACTAATATGTCACTACAAGATATGTATCACATTCGTGGTAATGATATTTCAGTTATATTCCAAGAACCAATGACTAGCTTGAATCCAGTTTTCACAATTGAAAAACAAGTTGCGGAAACATTCATTATTCACCAAGGTATGTCAAAGGATGAAGCAAAAAAGAAAGTTGTTGAAATATTAGCTGATGTTAAAATACCTAATCCTGAAGTTGTTGCTAAACAATATCCTCACCAACTTTCAGGAGGAATGAGGCAACGTGTTATGATTGCGATGGCTTTAGCATGTAGACCAAAATTATTAATTGCGGATGAGCCTACAACAGCTTTAGATGTTACTATCCAAGCACAAATTCTTCGTCTTATGAATGACTTGAAGAAAGAATTTGGTACCTCAATCTTATTTATTACTCATGACTTGGGTGTTATTAATCAAATGGCCGATGATGTGGCAGTTATGTATTGTGGCCAAGTAGTTGAAATGTCACCAAGACGTACTATCTTTTCTAATCCAGAATATATGCATCCATATACTGAAGGCTTATTTGAATCTATTCCTAGATTAGATACTGAGGCTGGTAAAAGATTAGAATCTATTCCAGGAGCTGTTCCACATCCATTAGATCTTCCTGAAGGTTGTAAATTTGCACCACGTTGTAAATATGCAACAGAGAAATGTAAAAAGGAAGAACCTGAACTAGAAAGAGTCAACGATGAACAACAAATTCGTTGTTTCTATCCAAATAGGAGGCAGCGCCATGTCACAGAATGATAAGAATGTATTATTAAGAATAACTAATCTTAAACAATATTTCCCATTAAAGAAAAAGGGATTATATGTAAAAGCTAATGATGGTATTTCTTTGGATATTTATGAAGGTGAAGTATTTGGTTTAGTTGGAGAATCTGGTTGTGGCAAATCTACATTTGGCAGAACATTATTACAACTATATCGTCAAACAGATGGTAGAACCATGTATTATGGTAAAACATTAGATGATATATCACCAAAATATCTTTTAGAAACAATCAAAAATGTTTCTAAATTAAAACCTCGTATTAAAGAATTAGAAGCTAAAAGAGATAAGCTTCAAGAGGAATATGACAAATTATCAGAAACCGAAAAATATGCTAAACATGCTGAATTAGAAGCTGCAAAGAAAGCTGCTAATGATGCATTATTAGATGTAGCTAATATATTTGGGGGTTTAATGGCAGTTGATGATATGTCAGAAATCCAAAAAGTATATGAAGAACATTGGGCTTTATCTAATAAACATTGTGCTCTTAATACGGAGCGTCAAGAAATACAAGTTAGAAAAGATGATGCTGAATATGATGGCAAAAATGTTTCTTCTTATACGACAAGACTAAATGAATTAGATCAAAAAATAGAAGAGAATGATAAATTATTAGCTGAATCACAAGCTAAGATAGAAGCTTTACGTGAACAATATAAGAATATTGAAGATTATGATAAATTTGATGCTTTACGTGATTCGGGAATAGATTTAGCTAGATTAGATTATAATGAGATTCGTTTATTAAGACAGGATCTACAAATTATCTTCCAAGATCCATATTCATCACTTAATCCACGTATGACAATTGGTCAGATTATTGGTGAAGGTTTAAAAGCGCATAATATTTATCATAATAATAATGGTAGGATGCAAGATTATATTCTAAAAGTTATGGATGATTGTGGCTTACAGGCATATTTCTTACATCGCTTCCCTCATCAATTCTCAGGTGGTCAACGTCAAAGAGTAGCTATAGGTAGAGCTTTAGCAGTTAATCCTAAGTTCGTTGTATGTGATGAAGCAGTGTCTGCTTTAGATGTTTCAGTCCAATCACAAATAATAAATTTATTACAAGATTTAAAACAAAAACAAGAATTAACATATTTATTCATCACTCATGATTTATCAGTTGTTAAATATATTAGTGATAGAATCGGTGTTATGTATTTAGGTAATCTTGTAGAATTATCTGCTTCAGAGAAAATATTCTCTAAACCAATTCATCCTTATACCCAAGCTCTGATTGCAGCTATTCCAACAACTGATCCTGATGCTAGTCAGGAATTACAAATACTTGAAGGAGATATTCCAAGTCCAGTGAATCCTCCAAGTGGTTGTAAATTCCATACGAGATGTCGCTATTGTACAGAGATTTGTAAACAAGTTGTTCCAGAATGGCGTGAAATTGAAGAAGATCATTTCGTAGCATGTCATCATCCTTTATTAGAAGGGCTTGATATAAAGAATAAGTCTCATAGTGAGGAATAATAATGTTGTTCAGAGAAAAATATGAGCGAGCAAGGCAAATTCAGCGTGAGCAAAGAGGCCTAGATATCAAAGAATATGAAGAATATAATGGCGAAAAGCTATATGAACCTGAAATGAAAGATATGATAGAAAAAGGTGATATGTTTGCGCTTATGTTATCAGGTCTTATAACAATATTACCTGTTGCAGCTCTAATATTATTTATTCTTATTATTATTTCACTTATATTTTTTAGAATATTATAAAAAGCGTTCCAATTATAAGGGGGAACGCCTTTTTTTATAATCTCGTTAAAATTGATGTGAAGGAAGGAGGCCTAGTCATTACTAGTATCAATTTCAACGATATTATCAGGATTATTAGATAATTTTGTTTCAGCAATCAATTGTTCAATATTTAGTTTATTTTCAGAATCAATTAGTTTAATATCATTAATTATCTTTTCGTTTACAATTTCTAATTCTTTTATTTCTGTTTCCATTTCTTGTTTTAATTCAATTAATGAATTGTCATAAGCTTTTAGTAATACGGTACTTGCACCAAAGAAAAGAATCGCAATCACAAAAATAATGATTGTAAAATCTAATAGTTTAAATCTTTTTTTCTTTTGTTTAATCATATATTGATCTCCTTTTCTTGGCATATTTATCATATTGGTCTAAATAGGTACTTATCATTTTTTCAAGTGCTGCTGTTTTAGTTCGCGCTTCCTTTTTACAATAAGCATCAAATCTTAAATAGACACTGCGATCGATGCGGAGATTAATATATCTTCCATCTTTTCTTTCTCTCGACATATTAATTACTAACAGGAATTATTATAGTTGAAAAAGGTTGATAAATCAACATAATTCAACTAAAAAAAATTATATTTTATTTGGGTGAAAATGTGATAAATTAATATAGTAATAGTTTTCACACTTAACCTTTTGGATTTGTGAGACAGGAAAGGAAAATTATGGCATATAGAGATTATTTTTCATTTGAGTCCATTCGAGACAAGGAAGGCAATGTTGTTTGTTATCATGTGACAATGATTGGTACTATCGAAGATGATGGGGTAGCGAGGATTAGAACTGATCTTGGTGAAAATGAAGATAAGAAGATGGCTTTTGGTCGCTTAACAATTCGTGGATGTAATAAAAAAATCCAAGTATTAACTAATGAAACAAATAGTCGTGTTTATTATCATTCTTATTCACCTGAAGAGGGGCCAATCGATATTATTAGTTTTGCCGCAAGAGATTGGCGAGCTGATGAGATTTATAAATTTGAAAGTGGCGATAGAGTACTTTTAGAAGGCAGAGCTTATGTTAGAAGTAATGCAAAATATGATGAAGAAGATCCTGAAGTTATGGTAAGACTCCCAGAGATTAGTGTAACTGTAACGGGAACATTTGTATTAGGAAGAAGACGTAGACAACAACGTGATTTCTTACCACAGGAAGAGAATAAAGAAGAAACTACATATTCTGAAACACCTGTAATGTATTTTGAAGATCCAGAAATTGATGAAGATGAAGCTTATATTCCTAAAAGTGATGAAATAGTATTAACTTTAGGCAATGAAGACCAAACCGAAACTATGTATTATGAAGATGATTCTAATAATGAAGCATTGGAAGAAGAGGTAAAAGATAATGAATAATGAAGAATTAAAAGTTCACGCAAATGAAGTAAGAAAGAATGTTGTAACTGCAACTTATTCTGCAAATTCAGGACATCCAGGAGGATCGTTATCAGCAGCTGATATATTTACATATTTATATTTTGAAGAAATGAATATTGATCCAAAAGATCCTACAAATCCTAATAGAGATCGTTTTGTATTATCAAAAGGTCATTGTACGCCAGGCTTATATGGGGTAATGGCTGAAAGAGGATATTTTGATAAAGAAGAATTAAAAACTTTTAGAAAAGTTGGTTCTAGATTACAAGGTCATCCATCTATGCAATATTTACCAGGTTTAGATATGTCTAGTGGTTCTTTAGGCCAAGGCTTATCAGTAGCTTGTGGTATGGCATTAAGTGCAAAAATTGATAATAAAGATTATCGTGTTTATGCATTATGTGGGGATGGCGAAATTGAAGAAGGTCAAATTTGGGAAGCTGCAATGTTTGCGGGTGCTAAGAAATTAGATAATTTAGTTGTTATCGTTGATAATAACAATCTTCAAATTGATGGCGAAATAAGTGATGTAAATAATCCTTATCCAATTGATAAAAAATTTGAAGCATTTAACTTTAACGTTATTAATGTCGATGGACATGACTTTGATGCATTAAGAGAGGCATTTAAGAAAGCACGTGATACTTCAGGAATGCCTACTGCTAT